>WQRL01000106.1 GCA_009786775.1 Oscillospiraceae bacterium | reverse complement strand
CGCCGGCAGCCTCTGTAATAGCCATTACGGCGGGTAAAATCGCATCGGCAGGCGGAATTATGACAAGCCCATCAGCTCCAGCCGCTATCTGGTTTTCTACAAATGAAATGACTCCGTCAGGAGTGAGCGGGGTTCTCTCGAAAATTACTTCTCCGCCCATTAGACCTGCGAGCGTACGCACATTGTTTGACATGATGTAGAACATCGCAGCGCCTTGATCTGGAAGAGCAATAGCCNCCCTAAATCCATCGCCGGCCGCCCCTGTAGCCGGAGCCTCAGTTTGACCACCATCTTGACCGCCGCCTTGCCCACCGGGCGCAGCTCCTGTACCCCCGTTGCCGCACGCTGTAAGCATAGCTGCGGTAAAGAGGCAGGCCAGTAGGACACATAACACTTTTTTCATTTTAATAAACTCTCCTTTTTCTATTTATTTTATCACCTTGGTGTTTTTGCGATCAAAGGAAATTGCAATTGCCATGAGAAAAATCACCCCTTGCAGCAACTGCCTGGTATTAGGCACAAAACCCAGCAAAATCATTCCGTTATTTAGAAACGCTATCGTCAAACTCCCGATGATTACCGCACGGAACCTTGATGTTGCGCCGCCTGTTATAGGAATACCGCCCAGCAGCACTGCATTGAGTACGCTCATCAGCAAATCTCCGCCCGTATGGCTTGAGACAGTCGCCGTCCTTATTATGCTAAAGAAACTCAAAAGCCCGGCGGTTGCGCCCATTACGACAAATGGTATGAATTTGTTTAGAGTAATATTAACCCCAGTCTGACGCGCAGCCTCAATGCCGGAGCCCAACGCCCTACAGTACTTTCCGTACGGAGTAAACTGAAACACTAAATACCCAGCTATCAAAACAGCAAAAAGCACGGACAGCCGAAGTGTCATGGTATTCCACGACAGCATTACCAGCGGAACTGAGAACACCCCTCCCCGGAGTATAATTAATATCACCCCGCCTAGGATAAACTGCATGGCGAGAGTTGCTATAAAGGCGTTTATCTTCAAAACAGCATGAGAAAATCCGTTGATTGCACCTATAACCGCACCCACGATAATTCCGGCCGGCAGCGCAAGTATCGGCGTTATCCCTGCCGCCAGAGCTGCAACCGCAGCCGACACGCCCATAGTCGCCCCAATTGAAAAATCCAGATTCCCTTGCGACAATATAAATGCGTAGGCAGATGCTCCGACAAGAATCGGAAAAACATCATTTAGGATTACCCTCAGGTTGTTTGCAGTCAAAAGACGCCCTCCTGAGAATATCTGAAATATCAAAACTACCATAATCAGTCCCAGTGCAGGAAAAATCATACGCGGATTAATCTTTTTCCAAATCGGAACATTTCCCCCTTGCGGAGCCTTGGCTAAGTTTGCAGCCGTTTTTCCATTCATAGGCTTTGCCTCCCTGATGAATTACTTTCTACCCTAAACCATGTAGTGAATCAATTTTGCTTCGGTCAGTTCCTCTTCACGCTTAAACTCGCCATTTACCAACCCGTTTTTCATAATTATAACCCGGTCGCTCATTCCGATTACTTCCGGAAGTTCCTCTGATATTAACAAAATGCTCTTCCCTTGATTTTTGAGTTCTGTCATAAGCTCATAAAATGTAGCTTTCACGCCCACATCAATGCCCCTGGTAGGGCAATCCAGCACAAAAATATCTGCGCCAAACCCTAGCCATTTTGCAATGGCTACCTTTTGCTTGTTTCCTCCCGAGAGTTCCATAACATACTGTGACGAACTGCGCAATCTAATATCCATTTTCTCAATCAAGTCATCTACGAACTGGTTTTCCGTGTGCGGAAGCACAAGCGGACCTGTGTTTAGTTTCGGATAAGATGCCAGACAAATATTATCCTTTATGCTTGATGTCAGCATAAGCGCTTCCTGATCTCTGTTTTTCGATATGTACGCAATGCGCTTTCTCATAGCATCCTTTGGATTTTTTATTTCCCCTGCGGGCGTTGACACCGCTCCGCTCTCAAGAGGGTCTAAACCAAAGGCAAGCCTTCCGATATCGTGCATTCCGCAATCTGTCAGCCCCCCAATGCCGAGTATCTCCCCCTTTTTCATGGCAAACGATACATTCTTTACCGCGCCGGCACGGGCATTGCTGAAAATGAGCACATCTTCATCCTCAGCGCTTGATACTAAGTCTGTGCGGTAGAAGTGATCTACAACTTCCCTGCCAACCATCAGTGATTTTATTACAGGTGCTTCAAATTGCTCTTTTGATAGAGTTTCTATGTACATTCCGTCGCGCAAAATTACCACTCGGTCACATTGCTCCATAACCTCATCAATGTCATGAGATATAAACAACACAGACTCTCCCGCTCCCCTCATGCGGCGTATGATTTCATAGAGTATATCTCTGCCAACTTTACTGAGCGCTGTTGTTGTTTCATCTACTATCAATAATTTCGGCTTACCATCCATTGCCCGCGCAAGTTCTACCAGCTTGCGGTCTTCAAAGCTCAGCATTCCAAGCGGAGCAGCCGCACTGATGTGCGAGGCATCAACCGCATCAAGAGCTTCCTGTGCAGCCCGCTCCATTTTGCGGTGGCTGACTATCCCAAACCGCGAGAACTGCTCTTCCTTGTTAATCATTATGTTGCTTGCTACGGAAAGACTGTCAAAAGTCCCTTTTTCCTGCAAAATCATACATACGCCTGCATGTACCGCATTAGCAGTGCCCACAGGTGCATAAGGTTCTCCGTTCAAAAAGAATGACCCTGAATCAGCAGGTTGAATCGCGGCAATAATCGAAGACAATGTAGATTTCCCTGACCCGTTCTCTCCGATAAGCCCCAGCACCTCACCGTGACGAATTTCAAGGTCAACACCTTTTAGCGCCTTCGTTGCGCCAAAGCTCTTATAAACCTGCTTCGCCCTAAACAAGAATTCAGACTGCCCCATAACTAACACCTCCATGCTCTGATTTCTGATTATATCAGCATAATAACCAAAAACAGAGTATGCAATCCTTATATTTTGTTAGAAATATGAATCAAATGAATCTACAGCATTGTAAATACGCTGTAAAATGGCTATACTTAAATTACAATGAACGCTGTGAGGGTATTTGCCGTGAAAAAAATTCCGCTGATGCTTGTGGATGATGATAGCTTGATGGTAAATGATTTGAAAACCATGGTCGATTGGGACGCTCTGGGTTTCAAAATCATCTGCTCAGCCGCAAATGGAAAGAAGGCGCTATCTTTATTCCAGCAGCACCTTCCTCCGCTTGTCATAACAGATATCTCAATGCCGATTATGGACGGCCTTGATTTGACAGACCACATAATGTCCGTAAGGCCCGATACTTATGTGCTCATTTTGACCTCATATGACGATTTCGACTTTGCCAGGCGCGTACTTCGAAGCGGTGCCAAGGACTACATTCTAAAAAACGAACTTACACCCGCCACACTCACCGAAAAACTTACCCACATATATTCCCATATGGCCTTCGAGGATATGGAAACTTACCAGTCCAAAAGGGCTCTTTTGCGTGAATACTTTCAAGTCCCGAAAAGCCGGGGCCTGCCCAAAAACTTGGAGGTCTGGAATTCACGCCGCCTTTATTATTTCATTCTCTCTCCGGCACTGCCGCTCTCTCTACCCAAGGATGACACCGCTATTTCAGGAACGGTTAGCGGGCTTTATCACGCTCTGAAGAACATGGTCACTGTAACATACCGGATGCCTATTTTGTTTTATTTCGGCAATTTCGTTGTCATGGGAATTATGCCCAACCAACCCATGCTCAACAAAGAGCATTATCAAAAACACTTAATCCGGCAGATGGGTTTTTACCTCAGTGATTTTATGCCTGAGTCAAGAGCTGTTTTTTATTGCAGAAAATCACGCACACTTGATGAAATTAGGGATGATTTGCACACACTAAGGCCACTTCTGCACTTTTACACCCTACTCCCGTCCGATACCCCCCTTGAGCTAGATGAGCTAAAGCGGCAGCCGGTTATGCGGCAACCGCAGGCACCGCCTTCTTTAGGACTCTCTGGCAAATCCATCACCCCTGAAAGTCTAAAAAAAATGCTCCGTGATTACTTAACTCCGATTATTAATGGCCGCGACGCAGAAGGCCTAATCTCGTTTCACTCAAATACCTGCTCATACTTTGAAAGCCTGTGTGAAAACAGGCTAAGCTTTGGGAATAATTATTTTTACCGCGGGCTTGATGAATATTTAGATTTTCTGGCGGATGCGTACATGAGCAGCCTTGAAGCACTTCATTTGCAGAGCAGGGCCAAATATTCAATGTCTGTAAGAAATGCTATGGACTTTATTTTGAGGCAATGCTCAAACAGCAATTTGACAATCGAAAAAGTAGCTGAGAATGTAGGATTCAGCGCAGGAAGGCTCTCCGTGCTTTTCAAAACTGAAACAGGGCAAACCATAAATAAATATTTGACGGACGTGCGCATTGACATGGCAATAAACCTGCTAGAGAACAGTAATTACAAGATTTACGAAATTGCTGAAATGGTGGGATATAAATCATCTCAATATTTCAGCCAGATTTTTTATCAGAAAACGGGCCGCCGCCCGATTGACTACAGAAAAATACCTGACTAAGGAGCACCTTCTTGAAAGCAATTAGAGCATATTTTAACCGTTCACGGCTTACAGCCAAGCTCACACGGCGTATGGCTGTTGTCTATCTGGGCATCTATGTCATTATCTTGGTTTTGCTGCTTGCGATTTTAACCCCAAGGTTATACAGGGAATCTATGGCATCTGCACATTTTTCCATTGATTTAGTCCGCAACGAGTTTGAATCACTGCACAGCAATATGCAAGACTACCTGGACTTTATTGCCCATTCTGACAACATGCGGCGCATACTGTCCATGCCCGAATCCCCTGCCAACACCGCACAGCTCAAACTCTATCTCCACAATTTTACATCTCTGCACGAGTGGATATTCATGACCGCAATTCAACTGCCCAGCGGCACTGTTTTAAGATCGCTAAACTTCAACGATGTTGAGCTGTTTAGCGACTTTAAGTACAAGCCTAAATACTTGCAGCTTGTAAACAGAACTGCCGGACGGTTCTTCTCTCCGATTGAGATTGTCGATGTCGGCAGAACACAGCCTCCCGAACATTCCGTCGCTTATTTTTCCAGGGTCTATGTAATTGACGGCATGCCGTATATTTTCACCCTCTTCATGGGGGTGGACAGCACACTACGGAGAAACAATGTTTTTATGTCGGGTAAGTTCGATGATTACTTGGTCATGAATCAAAGCGGCGATATAATCATAACCTCAGATGCAGATTTTGCACAGAGAATGTGCCTAAGCGTCATTTCAGGGCCCCGCGGCGATTTTGGCGGGCCCGGCGGCAGATATCTATATACAACCACACACCTGTCAAATTGGGTGGTCATAGCCTATGCCTCCTATTATACAATTTTTGCAGAAATAATCCCGTTGCTATTGGCAATTGTCGCCTTTTACCTTATTTCCCCGATACTGTACTTCATTTTCCTCGTCCCTACCAACACGAGATTCCTTGCGCCGCTCAGCCAGCTATCCAACACCATGAAGGCTTATAACACAGGCGATAATGTTCAATACGATTTGTCAACAGGAGATGAAATTGAAGATTTGGCTGATTCCTTTAATGAAATGGTTGACAAAATTAAAAACCAACTGTCGGAAATCGCACAGCATGAGCACGAAACATCGCTCGCCAAGTATAAGCTGCTCACTACACAGATTGACCCTCATTTTGTATACAACACCATGAACATAATAAATGCCCTTGCGCGCCAAGGGGATGGAAACGCTATCATTGATGTCAACACATCACTTGTGCGCATTTTGCAAGACAGGCTCAGCAGCAAAGAGCGGGTTTTTGACACAATCCGCTCTGAAGTCGACACCCTAAAGCAATATATTAACATCATGGATTACCGGTACCAAAACAATGTTAAATTCACTTTCGATGTGGACGAAAAACTTTGGGACGCCAAAATCCCTAAAAACGTCATTCAACCTTTTGTTGAAAATGCGTTTATACACGGCCTGACCACCGAAGAAGGTGTTTTAGACGGTGAAGTTCAAATCATGATTTACAAGCAAAAAGACAGTATAATCATCGAAATAAGTGACAGTGGCTGTGGCATGAGCCGAGAGCGGATGGCTCAGCTCAAAAACGGCACCTTGCCATCTGACAGCACAGAACGTGTAAGGATAGGTGTAGACAATGTACGCGAACGGCTTGAATACATCTATGGCATCGGTGATTTCATCTGCATAAACAGCACACCAGGCTCCGGAACCACCGTTGTTTTAGATTTGCCATACTCGGACATCGGATCCAATATAGCTCCTGAACAACTCTAACAACGCACGTTACCTGTACCGCGCCCATCCTTGTAGGCACCGCCCAGCACCAACAAGCCCAGCTACATCGCACACGCCAGCCGGACGTGGGCAGGTGCTCTGGGGGAAAGTGGGGCGGCCGCAGTCCTGGAACACAAGTTTAGAAATGATTTCAAGCCTCCGCCAGTGTAGACG
>WQRL01000105.1 GCA_009786775.1 Oscillospiraceae bacterium | reverse complement strand
TTTCTTTGAGTTCCACAGAGAGGCCATTTTTGCCGTTTCTTGAACTTGATTGAATTTTTGAACCTTTTTCAGTGGACCCTAATTACTTTCACCCGCTGGGGGCGCGGAGGCGTTGGGATTGGTGTAGTCTATTCTTTGGACGGAACTTTACCGACTGCGGAGAGGCTGCCATATTTGACAAAGCTAGAACCTACTTCTGTAGACGGCTGGTTCTACTATGAATCGAACAGACGCGGTTGGCCACGTTAGAATTACAGCGGGCTCCACCGCAGTAGTAAAAAATCCCGCTTAGTGTGGCTGCGGGCGACTTAGCGCAGCGCATTAGCGGCAGCAGGCGAAATTGCGGGAGAAGGCGAGCGACTGTTTGAGCGAAGCGAGTTTAGCGAGCCCCCGCAATGAGCCGTGCTGCCGCTTATGCGCGAAGGTGGAGCCAGCAGTCACGCTAAGCGGGATTTTTTACGGGAACGAACGAAGCGCAGCCCCTACATGCGGAAACACAGCGTCATGCGGTGTCCGTATGTAGGGGCATAAATGGATAGGATTTAATTTATCCGCACATGTCCAGGATTACCTGTGTGAATATTTTGGCGCTCACCAGAAGCTGCTCTTCCGTCATATATTCGTTAGCGCCGTGAGCATGGTAGTCATTGCCAGGGAAACCGCAGCCGAAGACCACACCGCCCTCAATGTTGTGAACATAAGTCTGACCGCCGGTGATTAAGCACTCGCCCTTGCCGCCGGTGTATTCTTCGTAAACGCTTAGCAGGGTTTTAACGAACGGGCTGTCACCGGGGGTGTGGTGGCAGTGGGAAAGTTTTGCCTCGGTCACTTGGATGTTTTCTTTCTCAAGCGCCGCTATTGTGATGCCCTTGATGTCAACGCTGTCTGCACAGGCGGGAGTTCTGCTGTCGAAGTTTGCCGTGAAATCCTGTTCACTGAAACTGAGCACGCCGAAGTTCACCGTGAGCTTGCCGCTAATCTCATCCTCCATGGCTATACCCAGGGCTTTTCCATTACAGTCGCCGTGGGAGAAAAGGCGGTTTAGAGCCTGCAAGTATGTGAAGCTCTGACTCTTGGCAAATGGCATCGCCGCCAGCATCTCAACAAGCGCAGTCTGGGCGTTATTGCCGAGCTGCGGGGTAGAAGCGTGAGCCGCCTTGCCAAGAGAAGTTATAGTTAACTTGCCCCCTTGTTCCACTGCGCTTATTTCCGCACCAGTTTTCGCTGAATAATCCTTGCAGAAACCCTCAGCTTCACTCAGGGTAAAGCCTTCGATTTCAGCCGTGGCGCGGTGGGGAACTATGTTCATTGTCTTGCCGCCGGCAACGGATATTATGCGCGGAAGAGCTGTGTCCTTCTCCCAAGAAGCACTGAAAAACGGGGCAAACCTTCCTTTTTCAGTATTTACTACAGGAAACTCAGCATCGGGTGAAAATACGTTTGGCGGAGTTTCATTCTTTGCGAGATACCTTGTTATGTCGTCAAACCCTGTTTCTTCCCCGGAACCCAAAATGAGACGAAGCCCGCTTTTTAGCTGCGGGAATAATTCTTTGATGCAGTACATGGCATACATGGATGCCACGGCCGGACCCTTGTTGTCAATAACCCCGCGTCCGAGTATTTTACCATCCTTTACTGTCATATCAAAGGGATCTGTATCCCAGCCCTCACCTGCATCCACTATATCCAGGTGGGCGAGTATGCCAAGCAGCACAGGCGGCATACCCATGTCGGAGGTTATTACGATGTCTTCAAAAAAGTCCACATCAAAGCCGCGCTCTTGAAGCATCTGCGCTGCAACATCAAGCACTTCACGGGAAGCTGTGCCATAAGGGGCACCGGGCTTTTCTTCGGTTTTGACACTATTGATGGCAATTAGCTTCTTGAGGTCTGCGAGCATATTATCGTAATTTTGTGCAAACCAACCGTCTATTTTTTGTCTTACTTCGGCTCTTGTCATATCCATGTTTATGCTCCTTTAAGATTTTGTTAGATGTTTAGTTAATATCTTCGAGAAAAAGGCCTTACAAACCTCCTCAAACTCTTCTAATGTGCCGTACTGGCCTTCAAGTATATAGTCGCAGTTATCACGGTAAAAACTATCGGGCTGCTGTGCATTTATCCGCAGCACCGCCTGCTCGCGAGAAATGCCGTCCCGCTTCATAATCCTCTCGGCGCGCACATCTCTCGGAGCTATGATGCCCACTGTGACATCGCATTGCTGCGCCCTCCCGCTCTCGATGAGGGCAATAGCATCAACGGCTACAAGTTGGCCGCCCCGCTCCGCCCACTGCTTTACCCTAAAGTCAATCTCCTCACCTATGTAACGGTGGGTTATTACACTTAGGTCACGCAAAGCCCTAGGGTCATTGAATACCACCTGCCCCAGCTTCTTGCGGTCAATGCTGCCGGCCTGCAAAACCCCTTCAAAGCGGTTCGCCAGTTCTTTTTTTAAGTCCTCATTTCCTGCCAGCAGTTCATGATAAATAGCATCACAGTCCAATATGAGGGCATCAAACGCTTTTAGTGACCGAAGCGCAGAAGTCTTGCCCGCTCCTGTGCCGCCGGTAATTCCGATGGTAAACATAACTTAGGCTTCGGAAGCCTTGAGCTTCTCCGCCTGATCAGCCATTACAAGGGCATCAATTACCTCGTCGAGTGAGCCGTTGAGAATCTGCTCAAGTTTATAAAGAGTCAGGCCTATGCGGTGATCTGTCACACGGCCTTGGGGATAGTTATAAGTCCTTATGCGCTCAGAGCGGTCACCTGTACCTACTTGACTCTTCCGCTCTGCCGCAAGCTCTGCTGTCTGCTTGCGCAGTTCCTCTTCGTATAGGCGTGAAACAAGAATTTTCATGGCTCTGTCCTTGTTCTTGTGCTGGCTGCGCTCATCTTGGCACTCTACGACAGTCCCGGTCGGCACATGAGTAATGCGGATGGCAGATTCAGTCTTGTTGACATGCTGGCCGCCCGCCCCGCTGGCACGGAAGGTGTCAATTTGTAAATCGGAGGGGTTGATTTCGAAATCTACCTCTTCCATTTCAGGCAGCACCGCAACTGTTACGGTACTCGTGTGAATGCGGCCTGAGGCTTCAGTTTCTGGCACGCGCTGAACCCGGTGGACTCCGCTCTCAAATTTAAGGCGCGAATAAGCTCCATCACCCTCGATGATAAAGCTCACTTCTTTTATCCCCCCGATTTCTGTGTCGTTGAGATTGGCAATTTCAGTTTTCCATCTCATGGAGTCAGCGTACATGTTGTACATGCGGAACAGGCTGTTTGCAAACAACGCCGCCTCATCACCGCCGGCACCTCCGCGAATTTCAATAATTACATTCTTGTCATCATTAGGGTCACGGGGCAGAAGCAGAACCTTCAGTTCCTCTTCCATTTTCTCCATATCGGACTGCGCCGTGTCATATTCCTCTTGAGCCATCTCCTTAAATTCGGGGTCACTCATCAGCTCCATTGCGCCTTCCATGTCTGCGCGGGCCTTTTCGTAGCGCCGAAAAGCCTCTACGACGGGCTGAATCTCCTTTTGCTCACGGGCGAGCTTGGCATAAAGTTTTGGGTCTGAGTAAACTTCCGGGTCTTGCATTTTTTCTTCGAGCGATTTGAATTTCTCCTCAATCGCCACAAGTTTTTCAATCATTTTGCTTGCCTTCTTTCGGTTAGGTGTTAACAGGAGGGCAAGGCCCTCCCGGTATGCTTTGCTGGTTCTGCGCGATTTCTTGGGGAATTCCGGCTGCCGTCACGGAACTGGCCGAAGGGGCCAGGGGGCATACTACCCCAGTTCGGCAGCTGGTTTATAAGGGACGTGACTAGTAATAAGTATATTACAGCAACCGCATTTTGTCTATAAAAACTGTTGCATTTCAAGTAATATTCATGTAGCTTGTTAGTTGAGGGAGATTAAGCACAATGAAAAAGACTAATAAGCAAACCGTCATAACCACGACCGTTACTATTTTGATATTAAACTTGGCATTGTCTGTACTCAAGCTGGCTATTGGGCTTCTTGCCCGCTCAGCCGCCCTTGTGGCCGATGCCGCTCATTCCTTCTCGGATGTGCTGGGCACTATAATCGTCATAACCGGCGTAAAACTTGGAGGAAAGCAGGCTGACAGATCCCACCCTTACGGGCACGAACGGCTTGAAAGCGCAGCATCACTCATTTTGTCCGCCGTAGTCCTCATAACGGGAATAATGCTCGGTTATGATGCTATTATGCAAATTATTTACGGAGCCGGGGGTGATTTCGTTGTCCCTGGCGCAATTGCCCTGGCCGCAGTGGTTATTACCGTGGCCGCAAAAGAGGGCATGTACCGCTATACCCGCGCAGCTTCAAAAAAGACCGGTTCAAGCTCGCTAATGGCTCTGGCTTGGGACCAGCGCTCCGATGTCATGTCTTCAATCGGCGCATTCGTAGGCATACTGGGCGCAAGGTTCGGCCTGCCGATTCTCGACCCTATAGCCGCCGTTGTAATAAGCCTGCTCATTATAAGAGTCGCTATAAATATCTTCAGAGACGCCATGCGCAAAATGATTGACACTTCGGCAGGGGATGAACTTGAAGATGAAATAAGAGCCGTGGCGCTGGATGTTACCGGAGTTATTAGCATCGACGAACTCAAGACGCGCCTTTTCGGTGACAGGGTGTATGTAGATATTGAAATAGGCATCGACGGGGACATCAGTTTGTACGAGGCTCACCACACAGCGCAATTGGTAGAAAACGCAGTGTCTGGCTCTTTCACTCAGGTCAAAAGCTGTATGGTACATGTAAACCCCATTGAAGCCCCATTGAAGCCCCCCGGCGGTAGCGCAGCCCGCCTATGGCTGAGATCTGTGCAGGTATATGTGCCTCTTCAATCGTGTATCACTGGCAGCAGGGCAGCCGAACCAAAGACTGCACCCCCTGTCCGGCGGCTGGCTTATTGAGGGTGGTGAGCAACAACCAATCTGTACAATTTTTATCCAGAAAGGCGAATTATGGCTTGACAATACAGATTGTATATTATATATTTTATGTACATAACTTTTCCAAAGGGAGTGCAAAATCATGAAAGAAGTCTATCTTGTAAGCTGCTGCAGAACAGCAATCGGCACTTTTGGCGGCACGCTAAAAGACACCCCTGCCGCAAAACTCGGCGAAATCGTATCAAAGGAAGCAATTGAGCGCGCTGGCATTAAGCCCGCTGATGTAGATGAGGTTCTGTTCGGCTGTGTTTTAACCGCGGGGCTTGGTCAAAATATAGCAAGACAGATATCGCTAGGGGCAGGAGTGCCCGTTGAAGTGCCTGCCACCACAGTGAATCTCGTCTGCGGTTCCGGCATGAAAACAGTAATCGAAGCTGCCCGCACAATCTTGGCAGGTGATGCTGAAATTGTCCTCTCAGGCGGCGCCGAAAGCATGTCGCTCGCACCATACGCCATGCCTACAGCCCGTTACGGAGCGCGCATGGGTAATACAACCATAGTTGACACCCTGGTTAACGATGGCCTAACCGATGCCTTTAACAAATATCACATGGGCATCACCGCAGAGAATATCTGTGACGAATGGGGGCTCACAAGAGAGGATCTTGATGCCTTTGCCCTATCTTCCCAGTCCAAGGCCGTTTCTGCAATAGCTTCTGGTAAATTTGAAGCTGAGATTGTACCCGTGCCTGTCAAGGTGAAGAAGGAAACTGTGGACTTCAAGGTTGACGAGTTCCCCCGTACCACAACCCTTGAATCCCTCGCCAAACTCAAGCCGGCATTTAAGCCTGATGGCGGGCGTGTCACCGCTGGCAACTCATCCGGCATAAACGACGGAGCCGCTGCAATGATTATCGCCTCCGGCGAAGCTGTCGCCAAGCTGGGTCTTAAACCTTTGGCTAAGCTGGTTTCTTGGGGACATGGCGGCACCGACCCTAAAATCATGGGAATAGGCCCTGTGCCCGCGTCTAACCAAGCTCTAGCGAAAGCCGGGCTTACAATTGAAGACATGGATTTGATTGAGGCAAATGAAGCCTTCGCTGCCCAGGCTGTGGCTGTTGCCCGCGACCTAAAGCTGGACATGGACAAAGTAAACGTCAACGGCGGCGCTGTCGCTCTCGGCCACCCTATCGGAGCCTCAGGTGCGCGCGTCATAGTCACTCTAGTCCATGAGATGCAAAAGCGCGGTGTAAAGTACGGCCTAGCTACACTATGTATCGGCGGCGGAATGGGCATCTCAACAATCTGGGAAAAATGCTAAACTAGATAGCGTGGGCACAAGTTCACATTATCTGGAAAACAGGCTGGCAAAATAAGCATTACTTTTTGTCACTAAACTTCTAAAAGGGCTGCGAGAGCAGCCCTTTTGTTGCTTATTATGTTAGCTGACCTTTCCCTCCAGGTGCGTATACCCGCCTGTGTTATCTTAAATTTATTCTTCAAATTCAGCTGGGATGCGCTCATCGAATGTTATCTCAACAGAGATTACCTCTCCCTCGCGCCATACCCCCAGAGTGGTTGTTTCGCCGGCCCGGAATCTCCTTAGGGCATTTTGCAAAGAGCCCATGGATGTGACGGTAATATTATCAACCCTAACT
>WQRL01000104.1 GCA_009786775.1 Oscillospiraceae bacterium | reverse complement strand
ATAGCCGCAAAGGATACCCTCGCAGCCATATGGCCTTTTATAATCTTAGTGATTTTACTATTTGCCGTAGTGGCACTTTTCCCGATAACCGCACTGTTTCTGCCCAGCATGATGTTTGGGCTGTAAAAAGAGCGGCATTAGCTTCCTTCGGCGTCATTGCTGCATCACCACGTTGCCATCGCTGCACCTCCGCCGGCAACCGGCGCATCACCGGCGCATTTGCTTCCAGAGCCTCGCCGCTTCCTCCGCATCGGCCTTGGTGAGCTCTTGCGCAGACTGGTACCGGGCTTTCAAGTATAGCTCGCGGAAAGCTCTTTCCTCAGACCCGTTAAACATATCTGAAAACTTCCCTAGAACGCTCTGACTCGTGTCAGAGCGTTCTAGCTGTGCGCCTTTTGAGGTGCCCTTGAGAAGATATCTCCTGTAATACCACCTTACGGCATGCGCAGGATTTCTTGGGCGCAGGAGCTTTCTGCGATCTTCCAGCCCGCGCTGCGCAAGTGCTTCACTCTGCTCAGAGTATGACAGTTCCTGCGTGACCTCTCCCTGCCTTCCCCGCCCCGCACGCATTGCGCGGATTAAATTTACGAAAAACCACAGAGCTACCGCCGTTCCGATAGCCACCACAATCCAAATTGCAATCTCAAACCATGTACCATCGTAGCTGTGGGTGTAGGTATATCCCGCATCGAATCCCTGACCCGCCTCCTGTATAGTTTCGGATCTCAGCAGCTCAATCAGCAGCCCAAAAAGCCAGGCAAGCCCATTAAAAAGCCACCCAAAACTAAACACCAAGGCATAGATCACATATTGGATTATATTAGAAAAAAACCATGACAGCACACTTAAAAGAACTTGCTCCGTCAGCACAAAGGAGAGCACCGCCCCAATTGCACCCACTGCTGCAAGAACCACAATACCTTTTCCGCGCCTGATGCTGCCCTCTGAGCGCAATATCCGCTTTAGACAGATGCCAATGACAAGCCACACCATAAAATACGGCGAAGCATTCATAAGCGTCCCCGCTAGCCTCGGGAAAAACAGCATCCCCGGAAGGGCCAGCAGATAAGCCTGTGATATTTTTCTAAAGCTAACATTAAACTCAGCTTTGTTGGTGCCAATATTCTCAGTCCACAAGCAGTAAACCAGGTACCCCCAAGCTGGGATAAATTGGACAATCTGCGGCAGGGACGCTCCCGTTAGCAAAAAAAGCACAGGCATAACAAACAGCACCGCCATCAGCGGCCTGGGCCTACGGCTGCTCTCAACACCGCCCCCGCCTCTTAGCAGCTTGAGCACAGCAGGCTTTTTCCTGAGCAGCACATAGGCTGCGAAAACTATGAGCAGCAGCGAAATCCCCTGAGCTGCCGGCGGTTCCTGTGTGAATATATTTAAGTATACGCTGCTTACCGCATAATAAAAAGCCAAGTCAAACAGCATCTTGAAAGTTGCAACCATGTTGTAAGCCCGTTCCTTATTTATTGCATGCACATTCCGGCGATATCTCGATTTTTATTCTCTCAAGGCTCAAAGCCAGGCCATCATAGACCACTAAGCCATCATTGGCCACAGGCAGGCCTGTTATGTACTTGAGGACTTCAAGAGCCTGCAATGCGCCAAGCACGCCAGGTGTAGGCCCCACTACGCCAAATGGCTTTTTGGGACCCTTTTCCTCCTTCATATTCGGAAACAAGCACCGCAGGCAAGGGCCCTCGCCCGGAGTTACAGTCATGAGCTGGCCGAAAAATTCGCCTATTCCCGCGTGAACAAACGGGGTTTTTGATGCCACGCAAGCATCATTAAGTACAAAGCGTGTATTGAAATTATCCAGACAATCGACTACAATATCATATTGTGGAACTATCTGCGCAGCAAGCTCCGCATCCAAAAAGCAATTGTAAACCGTAGTCTTGAGCTTAGGATTGAGCCCCAACAGCCGCTTCTCGGCCAAAACAGCCTTAGGCTCCCCTATATCACCCATAGAGAAAAGAAGCTGGCGGTTCATGTTTGAAAGAGCCACCGTATCACAGTCGCAAAAGCCCAAATGCCCAACGCCCATCGCCGTAAGGTAACTGAGCACAGGTGCTCCCAAGCCCCCGCATCCGATAACAAGGACGCTGGCCTTCGCTAGTTTCTCCTGCCCCTTCTCCCCGACATCCTTCATCAATATCTGGCGGGCATATACCTCCCGCATCATATCATCCAAAATCACAAAAACGCCCCTCTCCCAGCATAAATTACCGGTTTATTGTAATCTAAGTAAAGATTAATTGCAAGTAAATGGTTGTCTTGGATAAATTTTGACAAATTAAATTACCGAGAGGAATACTCACTTATATGAAGCAGATTAAACCCATGTTTACTAAGCGGATATGCTTCGGCATAGCAGTATATGTTGCAGCAGCCGTGGTGCTGTACTTAATGCAGTACATCTTATATGAAGAGACCGTCCCTACATTGTTTTACTTCGCGCTAATAGTTCCGCCGGTATTTCTGCTGCTAGACCGCCTGCTCTCCGGGTTTTTCACGAGAGATAGTGTGAGAGCGAAACTCGGCGGCATGTTGCGCGTCACATCTGTTTTTCTAATGCTCGCAAGCGGATTGGCTGCCTATATCACTTTCACAGGCGGGCATCTAAGAAGCCTGGTTCACTGGCAGATCATCGCCGTAGCCCTCTCCTGCGCAATAGTCACAGCCCTTGAGCGCAAATTAATTGAATACGAACAATCCGAAGACACAGCACAAACAGACCCAACCGGCGCTGGCAGGTTTGAAGTTCGGGTAACATATGTATCCATCGTCCTCTCGGTGCTCCTAATCTGCACATTCGTGTTCATGCTAATAGCTGCGCCGTAACGGCAATGGCGGTTTATCACTACGGCTTCTGCTTACAAACCACATATCTAAACCATACACATACCTAAACCATCCGCCGGACACGGGCAAGTGCTCTGTGAAAAAGCGGGGCGGCCTTCGTCAGTCACGTCTACCCTGGCGAAGACCCTAAATCCTGGACAAAACTTGTGTTCCAGGACTGCGGCCGCCCCACTTTTCCCCAGAGCACCCGCCCGTGTCCGACTGTCCTGTGTGCTGCTTCATGTTAGCCCGAATTTGGCTCTTAATCTTCAAGTGGGTGGTCAATTACAATCAGTTCTGACCTTTCGATTACCTCAAGAGCAAGGTCACGGAGGAACTCGTAGTTGTTTAACCTGTCGGGGACGCGGATGCTAAAATAAGTATCGCCTATTCTGGAGCGTATTTGATTTGCGTCAGAGTTGTATATCATACCAAGTTCGGTGAGAACTCCCCCGAATTCCAGCATCTGTTCCGATACAATTTGCCAAACTTCATCAGGGCTGTACCCGTGACGGCTTGGTCTTAATATAGCTATAAAAACTTCATCGCCCCAATGACCTTCCTCGACACAACCAAAGGAATAGCCAACAAGATTTCTACTTATTTCAAGTCCAGCCAGCTCAAACCCTTCAATCTCGACTAAATAAATTTCAGTCAAAGACGCAACTTCATGAGAGGCATATGCCCATCTATTGCGGTCTCTTACCCTGGTATAAAATTCCCCAATTGTTCTAAACATCCGAGTTTCAGAAACTGGGACTTGAGCATTTATTTCATTTATAAAATTAATCAAATCTTCGGGACTTTGCGCGACAAACGGTGAGGGCTGTTGTACAGAAACGGCGGGGGCATCATTACCGTTCTGCCGCCCCTGAGCCTCTCTTGCTGTGCCATGCTGATTACCGGCACCTTCACGGCACCCGCTAATTGATATAAATAATGCCGCGCATAGCATTAAACCCAGAAAATACCTTGCAATTTTCATACGAGTTGCCTCCTAAATAAGTTTGCGGGTCTATTTTGTGAGCCTTTGATACCGTTAGACCTAGACCTAACCGGCACCGTTAACAACTTGCCCGTAATGAGGCTCCGGTTCCTGTGTTACGACGATTGCACGCTCTATACTTCCTGCGGAAACAATAACCATTGCATTGCGGCGTTCAACGCTACGGTTTTCTTCAATATCTAAAGCTATCTCAGAGTCAACGCGTGAAGCGGTTACCCAAGGCTGATTGCTGTTCACGCTCCAGGTTTCATCAAAGGAATCAACCCCAACAGCAACTGCGTGTCCATCTGCGCTAATGTCCAACTGCATCTCGCCAAGAGCCAAACCAGTTTCGCCCTGCCTGACCCACGGAAGTGTTATAAGGTGTCCATACATCTCCATGGCTCCTTGCCAAAGATAGTGGTAGGTTAATTTCCTTGCACCGCAATGGCTGCACCCCAGCACAGCGGAGGTGTTGACGGTGTTTTGAGCCACGCTGCCATCCTCGCAGAGTATAACTATTTTGTTGGAGGCCACATCAATGTACGCTTTTACAAAGAACTTCCTTCGTATCATCTCTTGGAGGTCGGCGCGCACAAAATCGGTACTGCGTCCTGTATTTGCAGAGATTTCATCCAGCGATGTTATATTCTGCATTGAGATAAGCGACACATAGGTCTTAAACCGTCTTATTCTGCTCTTAATCTGGCTTCCTTTCCAAAGGAGGACGATGCCTGCTATAAGCGCCGGGAGTATGAACAAGAACAACGCCTCAAGCGCCCCTGTCCCGTGCATATCGGCAATGAACATAAATAAAAATGGCACTGAGGCCGCAATTAGAATGATGCCGATTAGTGTCGCTATTTTACCAAAAGCTGTGGATGCAACAACAGTTGCCTTGGATGTATGCATTTGGAAAATTCCTTTCGAAAATTTGGCACAGCCGAATATCAGCCGCGTCCCATATCCTGCATCGGTGGCGCAGCCCCTAAACGTCTATTATAGACGCTTAGGGGCTGCGTGGCAAGTGTTTCATTTGATTGTTTACCAATATGTAACTATTAGGTTGCGGCTCCCGCCTGTCTAAAACCATACGTAAAGCACGGCCGTCTGTAAACCATCCGCCGGACACGGGCAAATGCTCTGTGAAAAAGTGGGGCGGCCTCCGTCAGTCACGTCTACTCTGGTGCAGGCTTGGGTTCCTAGATGAAATTTGTGTTCCAGGACTGCGGCCGCCCCACTTTTCCCCAGAGCACCCGCCCGTGTTCGACTGGTCTGTGAGTTGCAACACGGTTAGCGGTGCTGTGTCGTGGGCAACCTAAAAGTTAAACTCCGAATTTGTCCTTGTTAAACTTATCTATTGTTTCTGTCATAAATGGCTCAATGTGCTTGAAAATTACATCGCCCGGGCCGCCATATGTGAAGGAAACTATGAAATTGCCGCCGGGGGTATATGTTTCACAGGCACGCAAAGTTTCTGCGGTAACTTGCTCGGCTTTTGCGTCGGGCAGATCGATTATAGACATGTCCAGTCCGCCCATCATAACCATGCGCCCGCCGATTTCTTTTTGGAGGCGGAGCAAGTCGTTTTCGGGAATTGCTCCCTGCCAGATATCTATGCCGATGTCGATCATATCCTCGATTATCGGCTCGCAAATTGAGTCTGAGTGGTGCATTATTAGCACGCCGGCATCTTTGAGAATCTTGTAAATTTTGACATATTGAGGCTTTATGAATTCGCGCCAAATTTCAGGGCTGACGAATAGGTTTTGCTTGCTGCCCCAGTCGTCGTGCGAGAGAACCACGTCGGGTTTAAGATTTTCAACAATGAGCTTCATGTATTCGGCGCGGTAATTGCCGATAGTTTCGCATAGCTCAAGCATATCATCAGGCTCAAGGAGGAAATTCATAAGCATATCCTCAAAGCCCATGAGGAAGTGCAGTTGTTCAAACACGCCGGTTGGCGCAATTGTCATGGAGAGCTTGCCCTTTGCGCGGACCTCGTCTTGCATTTTGTTGGCAACATCCCAGCCTTCGGAGCAGTTTGCTGCCAAATCAGGAACCTTTATATATTTGCGCCACTCGGTGATGTCAGGCAAAACCTTCTCATCTTCGGTGACATGCGGCATAGCGGAGAGCTGGTCTTCCGGCCATGTGATAAGAGTTCCCCAGCGGTCACGGGAATCCGTGCCTCTTGCACGGTGCCCTGTCAGATATATTAGTACCGGGTCAGGGATTAGCTCAAACGGTTCCCACATGTTAACAAGTCTGTCGGGCTTGCCATCTTTTTTCATAGTTTCCAAAAAATTGTCTTTGATACTAAGCACGGGATTTTCCTCCAATTATAATTAAGTCTGTTATTTTACTGCGCCCAAACTATCATTTTTAGACGTGATTTGTCAAATATATGGACGCTTTTTTGTTCGATATTGCTAAGAAAGCAGATGCCTTGACAAAAACAAAGCCGAAACAGTATAATTAGGCTCTGCGGAAAAACCATCAACAGTATGAAAAAGCAGACAAATTCGTCAAAGTGAGGTATACTAAAAGCAGCAGAAGCGCATAAAAAGAAATAGATATGGGGTCAAATAGATATGTATCAGAGAGGCAATCGTTCACAAATGACAATAGAGGATTTCATAGTACCCTTTGGCGGAAAATTGGATGTGTGCAACCGTTGGGTAAAGATGGCAGAATTGATGCCTTGGGATATGATAGAAGATATCTATGCAAAGACATTCAAAGATTCTAACACGGATGG
>WQRL01000103.1 GCA_009786775.1 Oscillospiraceae bacterium | reverse complement strand
AAAAGGACAAAAATCCTGCCTAGTATCGCAGTAAAAGTCGCCAAATTGGCATAATGCAGCCAATAAATCCAAAATTTACAAGAAATTAGTCTCGGACATTGCTATGTGGCAAAAAGCGGGCATTTTGCATGGGTTTTTAGAGGTGCCCCATCTATACTTCATAGTGCTCCAAAGAATATTAGCTAGTGTAGAGAAGCTAAGTCTGGGCGGTTTAATTTCGGCTGCCGGGAAAACTTTATTACCGAAAGGGGTTGTGTGATTATGTCTATAAAAATGGTGATTAAAACGTAAACCAAATAATGGGCGCATGTGGATTTTGAAGGTATTTAACCGATATGACCTTGCATTGCGCCGCCGAGAAACCTTTCGTTAATACTGCTTTTTTGCAGGACACGGCTTAGGTCGTGTTTTTTGTTTATTTTTTAAGGAGAAAATATTGGATAATTTACAAAAATATGGTTATACTGAATCAGAACATGGAAAGCCGCCGGAGGGTCTTGCTCCGGCGCGTGTGACTGCGGTACACAAGGGGCGCTTTGAACTGGCATCAAACCGCGGGGTGCATTTTGGCAGGCTCAAGGCCGGTGCATACTATGGCAATGAACTTGCTATTTTCCCGACAGTCGGGGACTTTGTGCTTACCACCGAAGAAGAAAGCGGGGACTGCCTCATTGTCAAGACCCTGCCGCGCAGAAGTTCGTTTGCCCGCCTAGACCCCGATCCGTCGGGAGGCAGGGAGCAGGCGGTGGCTGCAAATTTTGATTATGTGTTCATTATGAGCTCACTTAATCAGGATTTTAACTTAAACAGGATTGAGCGCTACCTCATTTTGACGAGAAGCAGTGGGGCGGTGCCGGTTGTGATTTTGACTAAGGCCGACTTGGCACCGGATGCGGAGATGTCCGTCCAGCTCGTGCAAGCAATCGCAGGGGATGCGGAGGTTATTCCTGTTAGTTCACGCGACGGCACAGGGCTTGAGAGGCTAATCAAATATACCGCAACGGGCAAGACTGTGGTGTTTTTGGGGATGTCGGGAGTGGGGAAGTCAACCCTGACGAATGCCCTGATGGGGGCCGATGTTATGGAAGTGAGTGAAATCCGTGAGGACGATGCCCGGGGGCGGCACACCACGACACATAGGCAGATGTCTATGCTGCCGTCAGGGGCTATGGTAATTGACACACCCGGGATGAGAAGTATCGGCATGTGGGATGCGGATGAGGGGCTGAGCGAGACATTTACCGATGTCGAGGAGCTTATGAGCAGTTGCCGGTTCTCAGATTGCCGCCACGAGTCCGAACCAGGCTGCGCCATCAATGAGGCCCTTGAAGATGGGCGGCTGACAAAGGCCCGCTTTGAAAGGTATCATGCCTTGAAAAGAGAATCTGATTTCGCTAAGAAGAAGGCCGATTACATGCGCTTAAAGCAGGAGCGGTTTAAGAGCATCTCAAAATACCACCGAGCACAAAACAAAAGCAGCGGCATGAAGTAACACAAAAAGAGAAGTAAAACAGATTTGGAGAGAAACTGATGACGATACTCAAAAGGGTAGTGGTGTATATTGCTGTCATATCTTGCATTTTCGGCATACCCGGGGCAGTGCTCCCAGCGTCGATGCAGCCTGTAGAGACGGGACCGCTAACACTGTCGGAGTTTCTGCTTGAAACAGAGCTGACCTTTGAAGAATATCATGCCATGATGCGTGAGCGGGCAGAGTCGGAAAGATACCCGCATTTTCTAGCAGCAAATTCGCAGAGATACAAGGCGTTTCAGGTGCTAAATCCCGATATGCCCTTTGGTAAAGTCATCGCCCTTGTAAATGTAAATGCTGACATTGGCTTTTATGTTAATATTGAATCGGTGCGCGACCCCTATGAGGTCAGCGCACTGGTAAACAAGAACTTCGCGTTGCCCTCAGGCTGGATGCCTAGTGATTTTGTAAATATCGGCGGGGGACACAGGCTCAGGGAAGAGGCTGCGGAGCATTTTTCTAAAATGAGAACAGCGGTGGCCGATGCAGGGCTTAGATTGCAAGTTATTTCCACATTCCGCTCATACCAGACTCAAGCAGGAACCCACAGCAGGGGCGTCGCCAGGCATGGCCTGGCTTCGGCGGATAGGCAGTTTGCCAGGCCAGGGCATTCAGAACACCAGATGGGGCTTGCCCTTGATATACTGCACAGATCGGGTTTTCAGTTTATGACCCAGGCGAGATTTCAGTATACAAGGGAATTTGCCTGGCTTACAGAAAACGCCCATACTTTCGGATTCATTCTAAGGTATCCCGAGCAGTACAGGCATATTCATGGATATATTTTCGAGCCATGGCACTGGCGCTTCGTGGGTGTAGAAGTGGCCACGGCTATGCATTATGAAGGAATCTTGCTTTTTGAAGAATTTTACGGCAGATATTTAGCACCCGAGGTGCTGGGGCAAGTGCGGCAGGAGCTTCTAAGGGCCTCACGGCAGTCTAGATTTCCTTGGTTTTAGTACCGACTCTCTCTCCTGCGTTCCGGCCAATCCATGATGCTAGAATAAGCAGTATAAAAGATATGGTGAAAATGAGAGTCATCGTAATCATTTGAAACGGCAGAAAGCCACCCAGGACTGTGCTTAACCTTATGAGAGGCAAGTAGAATATCTGTGTTGAGAGGCCTATGATGTTTAGCCAAAACCCCTGAAGGATGACATCTTGTATTATTACCAGAAGTAAAATAACAAACGCAGGGGCGTTGAGCAAAATCAGAGCGAGCCACTTAGAGCTTACAAGCAGCTTGGAAATCATGCCGAAGGCCAGCCAGATTACGAGAGTGGCAACGGAAATGAACAAGAAGGGCGGCAGGGTGTGTGAAAATACTGTTAGGATTAAATAATGCAGAAGATACCCAAGCGCCATCAGCGGAACCAGCCCTATCAGAACTAAAATGAATTTTTTCAAGTTAAAACCTCCCCGATTTTGCATATATGAAGCATTAATTTTAGATGTGCCGCAGCATGCAAGCAACAGTTTACATGAAAAAGGCTGAAATATCAAGGACGGATGCACTGTGCACTTCGGTGTAGTTACATTTCCCAGACCAGCCGGACACGGGCGGGTGCTTCGGGAGAAAGTTAAGTGTCCGCAGTCCCGGAACACAAATTTTGACTAGATTCCAAGTTTCCTCTAGGGTAGACGTGACTGACGGAGGACACTTAGCTTTTTCACGGAGCATTTGCCCGTGTCCGACGGATGGCTTTATACATTGCGGGGAAATGTAATGCGGTGTACGCTAAAGGCACATTGAACAGTTGATATCTTTGCCGCTTTTGGTAAGGTAGTCCGCGCCCCACTCATACATGCTCTCCAGAATCGGGCGGATGCTTGTGCCGAGCTGAGATAGCTGGTACTCGACTTTCGGCGGCACGACAGGATAGACGGTGCGGATAATTAGATTAGCATCCTCAAGCTCACGCAACTGCTGCGTGAGCATTTTCGGCGTGGCCTGGGGAATCAGCTTGCGGAGCTCACCGAACCGGAGGGTCTTGTCTATGAGATGCCAGAGTATTAGAGATTTGTATTTTCCGCCGATTAGCTCCAGTGTGGCACCTACGGGGCAATTGTATTCAATGTTGTTCATGGGTTTCTCCTTAGTAGCGGTATCCTTTTAGATACTATGGCACAAAAAAGTGCGTACTTGCATTTATGACAACAAGTGATATATTAGTAACATAGAAGGCCTAGCCATGTCAAGAAAAATCAGCCCTAAGAGGCGGTGTTGTTGGGGGATATTATGGAAAGTTTGACGTATACAGTCGGAGGCATGTCGTGTGCAGCCTGCTCCAGCAGGATTGAAAAAGCTCTCGGAGCCATCGAGGGTGTTGAAACGGTATCTGTTAACTTCGCAACGGAAAAAGCGGCAATTACATTTAACCCCGAGATAACAGGTGAGCCTATGCTCAAGCAGGCCATAGAAAAAGCGGGGTACAAGGTCATAGAGCCGGTTAAGAGTGCCGCCGCTGATGCAGACAAACTCCGTAAAGAGAAGGAGTCAAAAGCATTTCTAGTCAAGTTCATAGTAGCGGCGGTGTTCGGCATACCGCTGCTCTACATATGCATGGCTCCTATGATTGCTTGGATACCCATGCTCGTGCCGGAAATTATACATCCGGATATAAATCCGCTAAACTTCACCATCGCTCAGGTTGTAATGGTTATACCCATTATTGTAGCCGGATACAGATTTTATACTGTGGGATTTAAGGCGCTCTGGCAGCGCAGCCCGAACATGGACTCCCTTATCGCAATTGGCACGTCTGCGGCGATTGTCTACAGCGCTTTTGGGACGGTGCAGGTGTTTGGAGGCGACCACCATGCTGCGCACAGGCTCTATTATGAGGCTGCCGGCGTAATTGTGGCAATGGCACTGCTGGGGAAATACCTTGAATCTGTATCAAAAGGCAAGACGACGGAGGCAATTAAGAAACTCATGGGGCTTGCCCCCAAGACAGCAATTATCATGCAAGGTGGTGCCGAAAAGGAAATCCTTATTGAAGATGTTCAAATCGGAAATGTTATAGTGGTCAAGCCGGGAGCAAAAATCCCCGTGGACGGAACTGTCATTTCCGGGCGCACTGCCATTGATGAATCCATGCTCACAGGCGAGAGTATGCCTGTGGACAAAAAGCCCGGTGACATGGTAAACGCAGCCACAATCAACACCACAGGCACAATACGGTTTGTGGCCGAAAAAATCGGGGCCGACACAGCCCTTGCACAGATAATCAAGCTGGTCGAGGATGCTCAAAACAGCAAGGCACCCATAGCGGCGATTGCGGACAAAGTGACAGGGGTGTTTGTGCCGATTGTATGTGCAGTGGCAGTAGTTGCGGGGCTTGCCTGGTTTATAGGGACGGGGGATATAGGCTTTGCGCTGAGCATATTTATTGCAGTGCTTGTCATAGCCTGCCCTTGCGCGCTGGGGCTGGCGACACCGACGGCTATTTTGGTCGGGACAGGAAAAGGCGCGGAGCACGGCATTTTAATTAAAGGCGGCGAAGCTCTGGAAACAGCTCATTTGGTGAGCACAGTAATTTTTGACAAAACAGGCACCATTACAGAGGGAAAGCCCACAGTGACGGATGTTTTGACAATCGGTGAAATACAGGCAGAGCATCTCCTGTCACTCACGGCGGCGGCAGAGCGGGGTTCTGAGCACCCCTTGGGGCAGGCAATTGTCCGCAGTGCCAAAGAAAAGGGCTTGCCATCTGCTGATGTAGAGAGCTTTAAGTCCCTCACGGGCTTGGGCATTGAAGCTGTGATTGCGGGGCAAAGCATTTTGGCGGGTAACCGCAGGCTTATGGATGAGCGGGGGATATCCCTTGATGAGATGACAAAGGACAGCGACAGGCTGGCAGGCGAGGGCAAGACCCCGATGTATGTCGCGATTGACAGCAAACTTGCCGGAATAATTGCAGTGGCGGATGTTGTCAAGCCATCAAGCAAAGCTGCAATTGAAAGGCTGCACAGCCTAGGTGCCGAAGTGGCGATGATTACAGGGGATAACAAGAAAACTGCCGATGCGATAGCAAGGCAGGTGGGCATAGACAGGGTGCTGTCGGAAGTGCTGCCTAAAGACAAGGCAAATGAAGTGAAGAAACTGCAAGCGCAGGGCAAGGCTGTTGCAATGGTCGGAGATGGAATTAATGACGCACCTGCCCTAGTTCAGGCTGATGTGGGGATTGCGATAGGTTCGGGCACGGATGTTGCAATGGAGAGTGCCGACATTGTGCTGATGCGCTCAGATTTGATGGACGTGCCTGCGGCTCTGGCTCTAAGCAAGAAAACAATCCGTAACATCAAACAAAACCTCTTCTGGGCCTTCGCCTATAACACCCTAGGCATCCCGATAGCAGCAGGAGTTCTCTATTTATTCGGCGGGCCTCTGCTCAGCCCCATCTTTGCGGCAGTAGCCATGTCCCTAAGCTCGGTATCGGTATTATCAAACGCCCTTAGACTTAAGCGGTTTAAGGGGTAGGGGGCTTTGTTTTTCCGCCGCCGTGCGGCGGGAGCTGTATAGTTTTGCAAAAATGCAGTTTTGCAAATATAAAGGGACAGGCCGTTAATGCCGCTATAGCATTGGCCTGTCCCTTTGGTTTTGATAAATCTTAGTACTTTAACACAAACTTGAAATATCTAATATAGTTAATAAACACATACGCGACAACTGCAACCGCAATCCACTGGGTTATTTGCGCAACGGGGGCGAATAGGGTGATGCCGCGCTCAATGAGAAAGCCGTTTGCAAGCCTAAATGCCAGAGCACTGATCACATATGGGAAGGTATAGGCCGAATAGGTGGGGTAGAAACGCACCTTTAGAAAAGTCGTCAGCATTTTTACTGTAACGTAAATATAGCTCAAAATGGCTATGGCGAGCATTATATATACGAGAACTTCACTGCGCTCCTGAAACGAGGAAAAATATCCGACAATGAGCAGGCTCATGGGGGCTGTGAATATGGCAGTAGTTAGAGTGAGAGGCTCCGGTACGAATATGGAGCTTCTTTTCTTCATTATTATAAGGACTAATGCAGCGAAGTAAAGGACGAAGCCAACCCAGAAGATAAC
>WQRL01000102.1 GCA_009786775.1 Oscillospiraceae bacterium | reverse complement strand
CGCCGGGAGTGCCCGAGGCAGGATCCCAAGGCTGGCCTTTCCAGTCAAGCGCGCCCTGTGGAGGATGCTTGTCAAGCCCTTCCCACCAGACTGTGCCCTCCTTTGTGAGCACCACATTTGTAAAAATTGTGTCCTTCATAGTGGCTGCGACGGCGTTGGGGTTTGACTTCTCGCTGGTGCCGGGAGCCACGCCGAAAAAGCCGTTTTCGGGGTTAATGGCCCAGAGCCGGCCATCGTCGCCTATGTGCATCCATGCTATATCGTCGCCCACAGTCCAGACCTTGTAGCCTTGTTTCTGATAGATTTCCGGCGGGATAAGCATGGCTAGGTTTGTTTTGCCGCATTGAGAGGGAAATGCCCCAGCGATGTATGTAACCTCTCCGTGCGGGTCCTCAATGCCGATTATTAGCATATGCTCAGCCAGCCAGCCCTCGTTTTTGCCCTGGTATGAGGCCACCCGTAGGGCGAAGCATTTCTTGCCTAGAAGGACATTGCCGCCGTAACCTGAGTTCATGCTCCATATGGCATTGTCCTCAAGGAAGTGGAAAATATATCTTTTCTCAGCATCAAGCTCGCACTTGCTGTGCATTCCGCGCACGAAGTCGTTGGAGTCCCCCAGCATTTCCAAAACAGGTGTGCCTATGCGGGTCATTATTTCCATGCTGAGCACGACATAAATAGAGTCTGTTAGCTCAATTCCCACCTTGGCAAAAGGTGAGCCTACCGGGCCCATGGAGAAGGGGACTACATACATTGTGCGGCCCTTCATGGCTCCTTGGTATATCTCGCGAGCCAAGCCGTAGGCCGCGGCGGGAGCCATCCAGTTGTTGTTGGGGCCCGCATCAGACTCTTTTTCACAGCATATAAACGTCCTGTCCTCCACGCGGGCGACATCGTCAATTGCCGAGCGGTGGTAATAACAGCCGGGGAGCTTATCTTGATTGAGTTTAATAAGCTCGCCTGTTGCGCAAGCCTCTTCGCGCAGTACGTCAAGCTGCTGTTTTTCGCCGGTTATCCACACCACGTTGTCAGGGCTTGCAAGTTCGGCCATTTCGTTTACGAAGCCGAGTACCATTTTGTTTGTTGTAAGCGTCATTTGTAATAAACCCCCGAAAATCAAATGTTGTTATTTTGAAAATGGAATATTATAATATCATATCTACTAAAAAAGCATTTTTCAATAGCATGATTTTTCGGCATTTAGCACATTTTTTCATAGAAGAGATGCCTGTTATGAATGTATGCCTTGCGGATAATTCAAAATTTGATGCTTTATGGGTGCGTGCCAGCAGGCGGAAAATATTTTCTGCAAGGGGAGCTACAGAATTTTTCATAATGGGCAAAAAGAAGCCATCTTTTTTGGGCGCCTGAACCGTAAAATAATTATAAATTAGAAGTCGATTTTACAAAAATGCCTATAGTTTTGTAAAAAATAAACTGGGATTGGTAAATGCTTGAGATTTCACTGGGCAATGATAATCAAAATGAATTAATATATACATATTCTCTTGTTGACAAACCTCCGCTATTGTAATTATACTGTGCTCAACCGCTTGAAAGTACAGGGGGTTGGTGCGTTGCGCCCTTTTATTCTGATAAAAAATAAATTTATAAGGAATGTGAGCTATGGATTTCAAATTTACGCCTGAAGAGCAGGATGTCGTGGACATGCTAAACGAGTTCTGCCTCAAAGAAGTTGCCCCGATTGCAGCAGAGATTGACGAAAGCGAACGTTTCCCGGAGGAAACGGTGAGCAAACTTGCAGAGATGGGCATGATGGGGCTGCCGTTTCCAGAGGAGTTTGGCGGAGCGGGCCTGAGCTATGTAACATACATAGCTGCCTGTGAGGAACTCGCCAGACATTGTGCCAGCACAAGTGTTATACTTTCGGCACATTGCTCGCTGTGCTGCTGGCCCATAAGCGAGTTTGGCACGCAGGAACAAAAAGAAAAGTACCTCACGCCTCTGACTTCCGGCGAGAAGCTGGGCGCATTTGGCCTTACAGAGCCGAGCGCAGGCACGGATGCTGCCATGCAAAAGACTGTTGCCATAGACAAGGGCGACCACTGGCTTATAAACGGCTCCAAGATTTTTATAACAAATGCAGGCCATGCTGAAACTTTTGTTATATTTGCGATGACAGACAAGGAGCAAGGCAACAAGGGCATCACAGCGTTTATAGTGGAAAGCTCATACCCTGGCTTTAGCGTAGGGACCCACGAGAAAAAGTTTGGTATACGCGCGTCTTCGACATGCGAGCTTATTTTTGAAGACATGAAAGTGCCCAAGGAAAATGTACTCGGCGAGGTAAATAAAGGCTTTAAGGTGGCTATGGCTACTTTGGACGGCGGGCGCATTGGCATAGCGGCTCAGGCGCTGGGAATCGCGGAAGCTGCGGTTGATGAGTGTGTGAAGTATGTGCAGCAGCGTGTTCAGTTCGGCCGCACTTTGAGCAAGTTCCAAAACACTCAGTTTGAGCTTGCGGATATGCAGACCAAGGTTGAGGCTTCCCGTCTGCTCATCTATAGGGCTGCCCAGGCGAAGCAAGATAAAGAGCCCTACTCGCACTTAGCTGCCCAGGCGAAACTTTTTGCAGCCGAGACCGCCAGTGATGTTACCAGGCGCTGCCTACAGCTCATTGGTGGCTATGGATATACCCGTGAGTATCCATTTGAGAGGCTGATGCGCGATGCGAAAATCACAGAGATTTACGAGGGTACAAACGAAGTCCAGAAAATGGTTATCTCTGCGACAATGGGTGTAAAATAATATGGCTGCCCACATTCAGTAAGATGCTCAATTGTAAAATTTTGAAATTCATCAAATCAAAGCGAAATGAGAAAGAAGGCTTTTTATGAAAAATAAGATAAAAACAGTAGCGGAGGCCATGGAGGTCATAAAAGACGGCCAGACCATAATGATTAGCGGGTTTACTTTCGCAGGGACTCCCGAGAAGCTAATTGATGGAATGGTTGAGAAGGGTGTCAAAGACTTAACGCTTATAACAAATGACACAGGCACGGCGGAGTTTGGCATCGGTAAGCTCATAGTCAACAAAATGGCGAAGAAACTCTCATGTTCCCATGTTGGGCTCAACAAGGAAACAGGCCGTCAGATGACGGCGGGTGAGCTGGATGTTACGCTCATTCCACAAGGAACCATTGTCGAGAGAATCAGGGCAGGCGGCTCTGGCCTAGGGGGCTTTTTGACTCCGACAGGAGTGGGCACGATTGTCGAAGAGGGTAAAGAGAAAATCAATGTCGACGGCAAGGATTACATTCTCGAAAAGCCGCTCCGTGCGGAAATCGCCCTAATTAAGGCCTGGAAGGCTGACAAAATGGGCAACCTTACATACCGCCGCGCAGCTAGGAACTTTAATCCCGTTATGGCCACGGCGGCTGATTTTGTAATAGTTGAAGTAGAAGAAATAGTTGAAATCGGCGAGCTTGATCCGGAAATCATCTTCACACCCGGAATCATGGTCGATATGATAGTGAAGCCATAGGAGGGGTATGATGGATAAGCGTGAAATGATTGCAAAGAGGATTGCCGAATACTTTCAGGAGGGCGATCTCGGAAACTTGGGTATTGGACTACCCACACTTGTGGCAAACCACATCCCCCAAGACAAAGGAATAATGCTGCACTCTGAGAATGGGTTTATAGGAATCGGCCCTAACCCGCAGCCGGGAGAAGAGGATAAGGACGTTGTAAACGCAGGAGGGCATCCTGTGACAATCCTTCCGGGCGGCTCATGTTTTGACAGTGCATTTAGCTTTCTTCTAGCTAGGGGTGGGCATGTCAACATAACTGTCCTGGGAGCCTTGGAAGTGGATGAAAAGGGCGATCTCGCAAACTGGATGATTCCAGGAAAGCTAGTTCCGGGCATGGGCGGCGCAATGGACTTGGCAGCAGGGGCGAAGAAGGTCATCATAGCTATGGAGCATGTGTCCAAGCACGGCGAATCAAAAGTCCGCAAAAAATGCACATTGCCTCTCACGGCAGTGGGGGTTGTAAAGCACATAGTAACTGAGCTGGGTGTTATGGATGTAACCGAAGAGGGCATTGTGCTCAGAGAACTGGCCCCGGGGGTTACTGTGGAGGAAATTGTTTCCAAAACCGAAGCTACTCTAATAATCCCCGATGAAGTCGGAAGCATGGTGCGCTAAGATAATTTTAAGGGAGGGGGACGGCTTACGTCCCCCCCCTTTCTACCGTCTGGATTCTGTTGCCTTGTGTCTTCGGGATATCGTACGATTCGTGAAATCTGCACAAAATTTAGTACAAAATGTGTAGTAATATGAAATATATACAACAATGTATTATATAGAACATATGAATTTTGTACTGTTATTTTATATACAAACTATGCTGTTTAATATATAATTACTAAAATCGAACAAAATATTTTCTAGGAGGGATCAAATGAGTACATATGGATACTCAATGCCAAGCTATTTCCAGAACATGCCGGTAATCGGCACACCGCTTGATGCGCCAAACGCCGAAAACGAGGCGGAACTAAAGAAAATTGAACGGGATATAAAACAGGAAGTGGATGCTGTCCTGGCTTCTGGACGGAGCGATGAGTCGCTCAACGAAGCCGGCCAGATGACTGCGCTGCAAAGGCTGGAAATCTTGCTCGACCCGGGCTCATGGTGCCCGCTGAACAGTTTATATAATCCTGAAGAAAACCCGGACGGAAGTACGGGAGTTATCACCGGCCTTGGAAAAATCCGCGACAAATGGGCGGTGATTATTGCATCTGACAACAAAAAACTGGCAGGGGCATGGGTGGCAGGCCAGGCGTTAAAGCTGACCCGGGCCACCGATATGGCAAAGCAGCTCAATGTCCCCCTTGTATACGTCCTCAACTGTAGCGGTGTTAAGATGGATGAGCAGGAGAAGGTCTATGCCGGGCGCATCACGGGCGGCACTCCTTTCTACCGACATGCCGAACTCATGCAGCTTGGCGTGCCTATTATCTGCGGCATTTACGGCACAAACCCAGCGGGCGGCGGCTATCACGCCATAAGCCCCACCATCCTTCTCGCCCACGAAAAGGCCAACATGGCAGTAGGCGGAGCGGGGATCGTCAGCGGCATGAATCCAAAGGGATACGTGGACGATGAAGCGGCAAAGGCTCTCATCGAAGCCACCAAAAACGCCAAGAGGGAAGACCCTCCCGGCTCAGTTTCAGTCCACTTTGGCGTGACAGGCTTCTTCCGCGAAGTTTATACAGGCGAAGAGGGTGTTCTTGAAGCAATTAAGAAGTACATGGACGCAGTCCCTGCTTATAACGAGAACTTTTTCCGCGTGGCAGACCCCGCAGAGCCTGTATGCTCGGCACAAGATCTCTACACACATGTGCCGTTTAATCAGAAGCGCGCCTACGACATAAGGAAAGTTCTGGCATGTCTGTTTGACAACAGTGAGTTTATGGAATTTAAGCAAGGCTACGGCCCTGAGATAGTCTGCGGCCTGGCGAAAGTAAACGGCCTGATCTGCGGTGCTGTTTCAAACTTCCAAGGAATGATTCCTAACTATCCGCCCTATTATGAAAACAGTGTCGGAGCGGGAGGCAAGCTGTACCGCCAAGGCCTTATGAAAATGAACGAATTTGTTACACTCTGCGCCCGGGATAGCATCCCTGTCATATGGATTCAAGACACATCGGGCATAGACGTGGGCGACCCTGCGGAGATGCAGGAACTTCTGGGTCTTGGCCAATCGCTGATTTACAGCATTCAAGCCGCCAAAGTTCCCCAGATGGAAATAACCCTGCGCAAAGGCACGGCTGCGGCTCACTATGTAATGGGCGGCCCGCAAGGCACGGACAGAAACGTGTTCAGCCTAGGCACTGCCACTACAGAAATCTACGTCATGCACGGCGAAACAGCAGCAGCGGCGATGTATGCCCGCAGGCTCGTCAAAGAGGCGGATGCAGGCAAGGACATAACTCCTGTAATAGACAAGATGAACAAGCTAATTCAAAGCTATACCGACAATTCCCGTCCAGGCGCCTGCGCCAAGCAGGGTCTGGTTGATGAGATTGTCAACTTCTCGGAGCTTCGCAAATACATCTGCGCATTTGTAGGTGCTGCATACCAAAATCCGGAATCAATCTGCGCGTTCCACCAAATGCTAACCCCGCGCGCAATCCGCGAGTGGAATTATCTCAACGGCATAGAATAGGAATCGGGGGTGATCAACATATCCAGAAAAGTAATTAAGGCCGATGAACCCTTGGTAACCGGCAAAAAACTAAACATTATGGACACCATTTTGCGCGATGCCCACCAGTCGCAGGCAGCCACTAGGATGCGCCTTGAGGACATGCTTCCGGTATGCCCTGTGCTTGACAGCATCGGCTACTGGGCTTTAGAGGTTTGGGGCGGTGCAACATTTGATGCATGCATCCGCTTCCTAAATGAAGATCCGTGGGAGCGGCTGCGGGAACTGCGCAAAGCCCTTCCCAACACGAGGCTTCAAATGCTTCACCGTGGCCAGAACATCCTGGGCTACCGCCACTACGGCGACGATGTGGTGGACAAGTTCACAGAGAAATCAATCGAAAACGGCATTGATGTAGTGCGTATATTCGACGCCCTCAACGATGTGCGCAACCTTGAGAAATCAATAAAGAGCGTCAGGGAGTACGGCGGCATCGCAGAAGCAGGCATGTC
>WQRL01000101.1 GCA_009786775.1 Oscillospiraceae bacterium | reverse complement strand
GAGCGCACACCCCCTATTTGTGCCTACTGCCGAGCAGGCCTGTATTACTTAATAAGTCCCGCTATTGCTTGCAGTAGATGTTTATTGAGTCGCGGAAGAACTCTGCGCAGCCGGAAGTTATTTTCTCGTAGTATGCTCTAAAGCGTTCGTCTGTAGCGTACATTTCGCCGAGAGCTTTGTGATATTCTTTACTGTAGTTTGGATAGAATATGCACAGCCATTGTCTGTGAAGATCGCAGGCGGCCTGTGCAGTTTCCTCTGACGGATCGCCTGTGCGGACGGCATTTTTTAGCATTTCTTCGTAGGCTGCGCGCAGGCGCTCACCTTCGTCATACTGTTTTTGGGATAGGCCTTTTAGAGCGGCGTTTGAGGCGTCAATAGCAGAGTCGCCGTACTTTTCGCGGATTTCGTGGCCGTATGCTTTCTCATTTTTATCAATGATAGATTGCTTGAAGCCTTCGAATTTTTCAGTGTCTGTCATTGTAATTTCTCCTTTCATGGCGGATATGGACTTTGTTACGTTGTCAATAAGCGAGTCCATTTGTTTTCGTTTTATTACAAGTTTGTCAAGATGGTTGTGGAATGCGCTAATCCTGTCATAGCCGGGCGCATACACAATGTGTTTGATTTCCTCAAGGGGGAAGCCGAGTTCCCTGTAAAACAAAATCTCCTGCAATGTGTTCAGTTCGTCTTGGGAGTAGATCCTATATCCACTTTCTGCAACTTTGACAGGCTTAAGTAAGCCAATCTCATCGTAGTACCGCAGAGTGCGCGCGCTCACTCCCGATATTTTTGATAATTTATTGACTGTGTATTCCATGCTTTCACCGCCTTGTAAATGCAGTATATACTATTCCGTAACGTCAAAGTCAATGGCAGTTTTGGTTTTTTTTGAAAAAGTTATATCCCGCTCATGTCTCTTTTCAGGCCTTCGAAATCGAGGTAGTCTTCAATGAACTGTTTGCGGAGAAGGTCTAGGGGGATGAATTCGTTGTACTTGCTCTCAACTTGCACTTTGTCAGGTAGGGGGAGGGCGTAGAGGTCTAGGTGGCTGCGGAGGATGTCCTGTATGACAAATTCCAGAGTTTCTGCCGTGCCGTCGAAAATTACTTCAAGATATACGCATGTTATATACGGGAGCTTGCTTTTTATTCCTTTGTGGCGCAGGGCGTAGTTTAGCGTCATGAGCTGCCTTGTGCCTATCCATGGGAAAATTGCAAATTTCTTTTCCGAAAGCTGTGTCACTAGGTTTTCAAGTATGCCGCTGTTGCGCGAGATGTACTGGATCTCGTTTAAGCGTTCCTTGCAGCGGAGGCTGAGGTATGGATATTCCCCGTCCTCTAGCAAAATGCTTCGCATCTTGCGCACTAGCACTGTATGCACCTCTGCTGTGAAGTCCACGTCCCAGTCAACTAAGGAGATGCCTGGAACCCGCTTTACGAAAATTACTTTGGACTTCTCGTTTACATCGACGGTTTCCCATGCAATTCCGGCCAGCGCAAAACGGGTGCCGACGGGGTATATTTTGTCAACCGTGCCAATGGTGCGGTTTTCATCTTTTACAAGCAGGTATTCCGGGGCGATGAACACCGTAAGGAATTTGTGGCTGTTTATTACTTTTTCCCCTTCGCGGCCAATCATGAGGCCGCCGTGTTCAGTACGGGCGAGCTGGTCAATCTCAATTAGGTGGGTGAGAAGGTGCTTGTAGTCCTCTTGGGGGATGTGCGTGAAGCAGCCTAGGGATAATACGTTTTGAGCTAAGGCTGCGGCTGACATTTCACCACTGCTTTTTAAGCAGCTCATGGTCTGGTGGTAGAGCAAATTATAAGCGTGGTGGAGCGGGGGGATCGGTTCAAGCCAGTGTTCTTTAAGATAGAGCTCTATAATGCCTATGGTCCGTATAAAGCCCCAGTTAATCGGGCCTAGGATGTCTGCGGAATTGATTTGAATGCTCTCGACAAAAGTAAATAGAAGCTGTGGCACCTGGCCGCGCCTGCCGCAGCGGCCCAGGCGCTGTGCAAAACTTGAAACACTCAAAGGTGCGCCCACCTGAACAGCTTGGTCAAGGGAGCCTATGTCAATGCCGAGCTCCAGTGTGACAGTGGCTCCTGTGACGATTTTTTCATCGGCGGATTTCATCTCATCCTCTGTGCTTTCGCGCAGCAGGGCGGATACGTTGCCATGGTGTACTCTATAGACATCGGGAGCTTTGTTTTTAAGGGCGATTTCACGCAAATGAGCTAAGATGAACTCTGTTTCCTCGCGGCTGTTGGTGAAGATGATTGTTTTTTTATCCAAAGTCTGCTTGAAGAGATATTCATAATGCTCGCGGTCGCCTATGTCGCCGCCGCTCACATCTGTTATATTGCCGCTGCCGTCGGTGGTTTCAAAATCCCGCTTGTCGGCATAATTGACAAAGCGTTCCACATGCAGCCTGACGCGCTTTTTGCCTTCCTGTGTGACAGGTGCGGCGCAGGCTCTCCCTGTATTGGTGTTTAGCCAGTTTTGGGCAAGGGATAAATCGCCCAGGGTTGCAGAAAGGCCAATCCTGCGCGGGTTTACACCTGTGAGCCTCATTATCCGCTCTAAAACACATAGAAGCTGCAAACCCCGTACATCACGCATGAAGTAATGAACCTCGTCGATTATTACAAAGCGCAGGTCAGAAAACATTGACAGCACTGCTCCGCGTTTATTTGTAATCAGGCTCTCCAAGGATTCGGGGGTGATTTGCAGCAGCCCTTCGGGGGATTTTATGAGCTTGTTTTTTTGAGTCTGAGATGCGTCCCCATGCCATTTTGTCACAGGTATGTGGGAGTCAATGAGCATCTGCTCCAGCCGTATGAACTGGTCGTTAATAAGGGCTTTGAGGGGCGATATGTAAAGAATGCCGACTGAGCGGGAGGGGTTGTTGTAAAGCTCTGTGAGCACAGGTAAAAAAGCGGCCTCAGTCTTGCCTGAGGCCGTGCCTGAGGATAGAAGAAGATTATCGTCGCTGTCGAAAACGACCTGGCAAGCCGCAACTTGATTGCCCCGCAGTTCTTCCCATTTGTTCTGATAAATAAAGTCTTGAATAAAGGGAGCCAGCCTGTAGAATATATCCACTATTACACCTCGAATTCTTGAAACTCGGCTTGGATTTCTTCGCCGTCCAGCCCGCCTTTGGCCAGTTCAAAGCTGTTATCGCCCAAAATCTCCGAAACGGATTTGTGCGGGTTTTGATGCAGTATGTTGACAAGCTCAATGAAATCCCTGATTATCTCGCGCGGGGTGATGTGTGTTTGCGCTCCTACGCGGTTGTACTCCACGTTTAGAAAATAAATTAAATCGTCATGGGTCAGGGTAGGGGCGTAACTGTAGAGTTGTGCATGGATGTGCATGAGCTTCTCTATCAGAATATACATCTCTTCTTGTGAGAGCATTTGCAGGCGGATTATGGGGGCTGTGAGATCCTTTACATCCGATGTGGCGAAATGCCCCTCAGATAGGCGGGAGCGCAGAGCTTCGTAGCTGAACACACCTTTGTACTTGTCCTCAATGCACTGAGGGGTGGCACCCATGAGAAAGCCTATGTGGCTTGCCTTGCCCTGAAGCACATCGTTATACATGGTGAGGATTTTTTCGTAGTTGTTGGATCTGGTGATGGAGTTTGAGATCTTGAAAATATTCACAAGTTCGTCAATTAACACTAAAAGCCCCTTATAGCCCGCTCCTACGAGAAATGCGGCGAATACTTTTAGAAAGTCGTACCATGTTTCATCTGTTACAATGAAGTTTATTCCAAGTTCATCCTTGGCTTCTTTTCTCGTGGGATATTCGCCCCTAAACCATTTGAGGACATTTGATTTGAGAGCTGTGTCGTCGTTGCGGTAGGCTCTCCAGTAGGATACAACGGCCTTTGCAAACTCAAAGCCGTTCACCATGCCCTCAAGGGAGCCCGCTACTGCGAATATTTGCTTCTCTACAAGTGCGTCAAACTCTTCGCCTTCGGTGTCTGATTCAACTTTAACTAAAGCCTGAATGCCTGAAATCCATTTCTCTAGTATAAGCGGGAGAGCTCCGCCGTCAGGTTTTGACTTTGTGGAGAGGTTTCTTATGAGCTCCTTGTATGTTGCAAGGCCTTGGCCTTTTGTGCCTGCAAAGCGGCGCTCTGGGGAAAGGTCGGCATCGACAACCACAAAACCCTTGGCTGTGGCATAGTTGCGGATAGTCTGGAGCATGAAGCTCTTGCCGCTGCCATACTTGCCGACAATGAAGCGGAAGGAGGCGCTTCCGGCTTCAATCATCTCAATGTCGTGCAAAATGGCGGAGATTTCCTGCGCCCTGCCGACGGTAATATACTCAAGGCCCACACGCGGCACAACGCCGCCTTTTAGGGCATTCATTAAAACACTAGCTATACGGTTCGGCACCTTGTTTGCCACACTCATTGTATCCATTCCTTTACTATCTCTATGTAGTCATCATACAGTACAAATTCTTCGTCAAAAATATTGTCGCCGATTAGTTCCATCGCTTTCTCATTGATGTAGTCGATGAGGACTTCAGGCATTATGCCGCCCTCGGCGGCGATGTCATTTATATTATGTTCCCCGCTCAGTGCGGCGGTGAGGGCTTTAATCTCAGTTTCAGTAAATGCAGAGTTTTCGTCTAGGTTCTGTGATTGCAATTGTTTGTCAGATGCGCTTATTATAGGGTTTTGAGAAATTGTTTTAGGTTCAGATGACTCGGTTGAAGGGGTTGTTAGAGCTTGTTTGGGGTTCGCGGCATCGAAGCCGCCTTTTGGCGGCAGTAGAGGCAAGTTTTTTTCTGATGCAGGCTCTGTTTCCTCAACTATTAGCTTTTCTTGGGTAGCCAGTGCTTCGCGCCTGATGTTTGACAGCGCACCTAAATCCACATTCACTACGGTTTTGTTGGCTTCCCTGTAATACTCCTGTGTTGCGGAGCGGATTACATTCTCAAGAGAAATTCCGGCTTCCCGCAGTTTGAAGGCTATGGGATTTTTGGAGTAATCAATTGCGGGGTTCAGTTTGTTTTTGTGCTTGGCAATATGACGCAAAACTGATTCCATGAGCTTAAAGATGTACCCGGCAAGCTGCTTTCCGCTCTGAGTTGTAATTGTTTCGCTAAATGCCCACTTACCGCCGTTGCAGAGGTATATTTCATGCTCAGATAAAACAACTTGCCTGTCCCTTTGCTTTACATGGGCATAAAAAAGAGCATCCCTAAAAGGCGTCCATGTGTTTTTCCGCGCAGGTTCAAACAATAAGTGCTCAAAATCAATACCTGCCCCGTCACATTTTTCCTTGAGTTTTTGTATGACATGGTTAAAGCAGCTTTTTATAAATGCTTTGTCACCGGAGGCGTAGTAGGCAGACTTTCGTATGTCATATCTTGAAATAGTGCAGTAAAGCTCAAATGAGTCCTTAGAATCTGTAAGTTTAGGATACGTCCCCGTCAGGTTGTGCTTTTCGGCAAATTCGTGAAATGTCCACGGCAGTTCATAATACACGTGGTAATCCTTAACCCAGCGCAGTACATATTTCTCAATTGCCTTGTTATGCACCCTAAACTCTTGCCAGAAAAATAGCAGCTTCTCAAGCCCTTCCTGTGGATCCCGGACTCCAATGTTGCTCAGAAGCTCATAGATATAAAGGAAAGCATATGAGAGCGAAACATTTGCTACGGTGCCGCCTCTTACTGAGGTGCGCCAGGTGAAATATGTCCGAAGCTGATCGTAACCCATCATCTGATAATATGGGAAATATTCGGAGAAAGGGGCATTGCCTTCAAAATCATCAGTGAAATCGGCCATTAACAGGGCTTGCTTGTAGAAAATGAAACTATTGTCGCGGGAGGAATTGCGGCCGAAAAATCTTACATAGGAATTTGGCGAGCGGTGAACCCTTGAAATATCTCTCATTTCAACGAATTTTTCGCGGATGGGGTCCTCGGAGGCTTCTGCAATTTTCTGCGGTTTCGGAACAAATTTACCGACGCCCGGAAAAGGGCTTGCATCGTACTCAATCTCATAGTACACACCGCTGTCCTGCGGGCCGGATGTGCTGCTGGACTCAGGTTTTTGAGCCATGCGTTGCGCACTCTGCCCGGCAGAGCGTGAGGGGATTTTCGACGGCTCATATACTTTGTGCTCACCATTTTGACTCATACAAACCCCGCAACTTGCCCGAAAATACGAACGAATTTCACCGACAGCCTATCGAAACATTCTACCACATATTATAGCAAATTCAAAGTGTTACAATTTTTACGAAATTTAGATGAAATCGACCTTGAATTTTCTATGAGATAGTATATAATGTGGAGCGTCGTGCGCCGCAGTTAAGGCGCAATGTTGTGAAATTAATAACGAAAAGGGGTAAAGCAATGATTCAAGATCTAGGCGTATTTATTGTCGCAGTAATATTTGTGGCAATCAACGGGCTGACCATGCTCGCGTGGGCGGCAGCACAGGGTTACAAAATGAAGCCCACTGCTTTTGCGTTCATCGTCGGCGCAATCGGGAACCTGCTCACCGGGTCAATCACTCCAATCTCAGGGCAATCTTCAATTTTGACTGTTTCTCACCATGTAAAGGATGTAAATGCCAGAATTGCGGCGCTCTTGATTGCTGTCATAGTGATGGTTCCGCTAGGACTCACAGGCGCAGTCACCAGAATAGCAAGTT
>WQRL01000100.1 GCA_009786775.1 Oscillospiraceae bacterium | reverse complement strand
TTCAGCCAAGTTTTCTCTTATCAACTATTTTGGGACAAACGGCGGAGAACGTGTGATGTCTAGTCAGTCTTTTTCAGTGGTCTCGGACGGTTCATCTGTCTTGTTGACGGAAGAGAGAACAAGACAGATGAACCGTCCCCTGTCTTCTACCCTACATCCACCCGCTTCTCACGCACGGCGACCACCCATGCTGCTGTGAAAGCCAGTGCGACCGGTACCGCACATGCGATTGCCTCTATGCCGACAATGTTTGTCCATAGATAAAGCCTGTGAGTCATGTGGAAAGGTGCTGCCGAGCTGCTGTTGTTCAGAGCAATGGCAAAAGCCGTCAGCCCTGCAAAGACAGGGATTATTTTCACTGCCGCTATTATTAAACTTCTGCTGGAGCGCGAAACAATAAAAGCGAGCAGTGCGGCGGCAAGCCCCACGGCATAGGCGATGCCCGCAAGGGCAATCACGTACTGCCCGAAACTAAAGTCGAACAGCGCGACAAAATGGTTCGTAAACGAAAATATGTTGTGACTCCAAAAGAAATGCACACCGGTTTCATGAAAATATATTGCGCCGAATATAACGAGGAGAAGCGTTGTAAGCAGCAGCGACGACAACATCACAGCGGCAACCTGCCTAAACATCAGCCGCCGCCCGACCTTGGAAGAATACTGCACACTTTGAATACTTCTCATACGGTCAACAGCCACAAGCGGCATGACCAGCACAAGCGTCGTAAGCGCGACCAATATCGTGAGCCACCCGAAATATGTACGGGTTGTGGAAAACACAGACCAAGGCATGAGGTTTAAATGGTCTTGATTTTCAATGATTGCGTCAATGCGCCGCTCGGCAAAATCCGTGATTTCTGCCTCCCCCATTGCCCTATTATCCATAAGCCGTGTTATATCTGCTTCAAAAATCGCACGGGTCGGAGACTCTTCGTAACTCCTCTCCAGAAAATCAAGGTCACCTAACTTACGCTCCACAAAACCGGATCGGGCTCTGAGAAGTTCCCGCCAAAGCTCCCAAACGGTGTTGTGATGCTCAAAGCTGATAAATGTGCCGAGGTTATCCCAAAGCTCCAAAAAATCCCCATAGTTTGCGACACCGTTTTCGTTAAAAAGGCGGCTATTTGCTATAAATTCATCCGCTTGCCGCAAAATCGGTGCGCGAAGCTCTGCGACAAAAGCAGGAACATCATTGCTTGCAAGAGCGGCACTCAGGGTTTGGGAAAACCAGCTATTGTAGCCGTACCTCTCCATTTCGAGTTCCATGCCAATTTGGTTTGGTGTCGCGTTCCACTGGCTTTGCAGTTGGTGTAGCCCCTGCAATCTTGCGTAGACTCGGTTGTTTTCCGGCTGTGCCATGCGGCTGAGGATTTGCCACTCCTCCCACTCTGCGCCTCGGTCGGTACGAATGAAATCCACATATGTGAAGATTCCCATTTCCGCAAAAATCGGGTCGAGCGAAATGCGATATTCAAGCTCGCTTATAAGAGCAGGAAATTGTTCGTCAAAAAAATCTTCCATCTGCTCGGCTGTGACTCTTTTGCCGTAACGCTCGGTAAGTTCACGGAGCAATACAGCTTCAATGGACGTTCCTGCCTGTGCGCCGTGAACGTGCCAGTCCATATACATAAAGTAAAACAGCCCGCACAGCACCGCTACCACCAGCAAAATCTTGAAGTTCCATATCTTTTTAATTTCATGTAATGTAATTCTCATAGTAATGACCATTCCTTTCGAAAATTCTCAGGTACAAAACGACTTATGAAACTAAATTCCTCCTTTTAAACCTCGCTGCCGAAAACAGACCTATTGCCGTCAGCACCGCAAGCGAGCCGACTACCCCGACGGTTTCAAAATGCGGCAAAATTACGTTGGAGCCACCGTCCGTGAACCACATAGTCCGCATCAGCACAAGCCAAATGGGGCTTTGGGTGATAGTGAAACCGGGTATCATAATCGGCAAGTAAAACGGCAGTAGGAACAGCACTCCATTTTGCACGACAATCAACAGAAACCCGATATAGCTATTGCGAACCCAAAGCCCGACGGAATAAGCCATGAGCGTAAAACACAGCACAACACCCAGCGACACAACCAGCGAAGCGATTAAATACTGTGCCACATTGAAGCTGTGCCACGTTATAAATGGGCGCGCCGTAATCCCGTCAATCACGAAATTAAAGCCGCTGGAAACACTGCTTCCCCATGTGCCGCCCATCGGGTTAAGAGCGAAGTACACCGTGAGTGTTACTGCCGCAAGGAGTGCGTACACACTAAGCCCTGCTATAACTCCCGCAAGCAATTTATGTTTGCTGATCTTTCGCCCGGTTTTTGTGGCGTAAACCATATGCTCCGTCTTGGCGGCATTTTCGTAGCCGAGAGAAAAAAGCATAATAAGCGCCGCAAGTGTAATCCCTTGAAAAACCGGAAGCCCCATTGTGTAGTTAAAAATTGCCTGATGGCGCATAAAAGTCATCTCGGCAAAATACAGAGTCATGCTATCGCCCGCCTGTTGCCGCGACCTCGCGGCATGTTGAAACTGCTCGTACTTCCACCGCATAAGCCACTCGCTTAACCCGCCCAGACCAAGCTGCTCCACCGCCATATCTGCAATATAACCCGTGGTGTAGCCGTAAAGAACATCAGCGATATCTGCCGTCTGTGCGCGGAATATATCCGCATATAAACCCGGCTCAAACTGTGCCGCACGTTCGTTAAATTCTGCGCCCAAATGCACTCCTGTCGTGAGTGACGCTTCCGCTATAAAATCTGCATAGCTGCTCCGCATAGTGGTGACAACTGCAATATTGAGTACCAGGGCCAGCACCACAAAGCCGATTAACGCAGGGAACAGTAAAATCTTTCTCAGCTCATGTTTTACTATGCTCATGGCAACTCCACTATCACGCCATCCTCATCATAGATGTGCATGAACACTTCTTCCAAGTTATTGAACCTGTCGCCCCGTAGTGCGTCGGGCGAATCACAGCAGAGCAGCTTATGGTCTTTAAACATAATTACCCGGTGGGCAATACTTTCAATATCCGAGACGATGTGAGTTGAAAAAATAACAGTCCTATCTTCCGCAAGATCGGCAATCAAATTGCGAAAGCGCACACGCTCTTTGGGGTCAAGTCCTGCCGTCGGCTCGTCGAGAATGAGAATTTTCGGGTCGTTGAGCATGGCTTGGGCAATGCCCACTCGCTGAATCATCCCGCCGGAAAACTTCCGCATTTTTTTATCTTTTACGTCTGTAAGTGCTACAATTTCCAATAATTGCAATGCTTTTTGCTTTGCGGTATTGCCGTCGATACCCTTTAGTGCGGCAATGTACGAAAGAAATTGCATGGGCGAATAGTTGCGGTAATAGCCAAAATCCTGCGGCAAGTAACCCAGCATATCACGGTAAGCTTCATCTAACTGCGTAATCTCCACGCCGTCATATAAAATTTGCCCTTTTGTGGGGAAAATCAGCGTTGTGAGCATTTTAATCAGCGTTGTTTTTCCCGCGCCGTTGGGCGCAAGCAGTCCATAAACGCCATTTTGAAATTCAAGAGAAATATCTTCCAGTGCGGTAAAATTCCCGAATTTCTTTGTAACATTGTCAACTATGAGCATAGCTATACACCTCTTTGGTAGTTATTTTTATTTCCCTAAGGAACAATATGTATGCAACAGCGGCGATGCCTAAAGCAACGGCGGTGGGGATATTTAGCAAAAAAGTGTTCCATGCTTCTCTAAAAATCAAGCCCGGTAACATTGCTGCCACTGCCCAAATTATAGCACCAAGATACCAACCCGACCGAAACTTCCGCATGACAGTTATTATCAGAAGTGAACACAAAAACAGCGAACACAGCGCAATGGAGAGCATTTGAAAGAAATATCCTGTTTGCATTTCTACTGTCATTATGTGGTAAACGGCAGTGTTTGCTGTGACTGCAAATACTGTTCCGACTAGCGAAAAGCACAGCAGGCGAAAAGCGGTAATCTGCCGTATGGTGTATTTGCCGGTCATTTTTATTTCGTAAAGACCATTCATCCGTTCAATCGCTTCGGTACTCACTGTCATTGAAATAAATAACACAGGAGAAAGCAAAAACAGCATAGCACTGAGGTTTTCTTCCGCATTTAAAAAGGCAGATTGCATGGCAGTCAATAGAATATATCCCAAGGCGACGACAGCCGATAGGAGCATGGCGGGAGCGGATTCCCAAAAAATCACACGAATCCCGAGGCTACTGTACATACCTCGCAGATAACGCCATGTGGAAACGGGGCGGGTCAGACCTCCTGCCAATATCGCTTCAATAGATTTATCACGTTCATCCGGAGAAATATTCATCTTCAAACTCCTTCCTTATCAGCTTCATCATGCGGTAATACTTTGTTTTTACAGTCGGCTCCGGTATCTCTGTCATTTTTGCAATATCTCCAAACGTATACTCGCCAAACACTTTCAGCCGAAATATGCGCTGGGCATCGGCTTCAAATGTGCCGACATGGTTTTGGATGCGAGATGCCAAATCCCTATTTTCCATTTGCCGTTCAAAATCGGTTTCGTCAGGGATTTCCACATCGTCCAAGTTCAAGATTTTGCTCTGTATGGCGGAGCGGCTTCTGTGGTGGTCAATGATTTTGTTGGTGGCGATTCTGTATAGCCAAGTACGAAATCCGGCTTGTTTGCTGTCGTACCTGTCTATCGCTTTGAGCATGGCGATAAAAATCCCCTGCGTCAAATCCATCGCAGTGTGTTTATCTGCCGTCTGCCTGTAGGCATAGCGGTAAATTTCATCGTAATATTTTCTGATAAGCATATCGGCGGCGGTTTTGTCAGCACGTTTCTGAACCAGCCGAATTAAGCGCATTTCCCCATCCAAGGTTTCTCTCACCTGTCTCTCTGATTGTATATTCGTTTCAGCCCGGTAAATAGTTTCAGCTTTTTTGAAAAATTTTGTGTGATGTTTTTGTAAATTTTGGTGAAGCGCGGGGACGGGGGTGCTGCTTCGCGGCAAGGAGCAAGGTATGTAAAATATATTTTTTCGGCGGCCAATGGTCTTGTCGCCATTGTTCCGCCGAAAAAAATATTTCACATACCTTGCCGCTGCGTTAGACAAGCAAAATATGCACGAGAAACGTTGACAAATGTGAATAAATCGTGCATAATAATTGAATTATATGTGTAGAAATTTTTGTTTTGGAGGGGGAGCGAAAATGACAATAAAATTAGTGAAAAGAAAGCTTGAAAGAGTAATAGCAACGGCACTGGCTCTTGTTGTAGTTTTCGGCATAGGAGCAATGCCAGCAATGGCATTGCCTGTGATGGAGTACGATGTATATGCAATCGACGAAGCCGTACAGGTGGGCTCGAACGTTGCAGCTCAGGTTGCCGCCCAATATGAAGCACAACGGCGCATTATGGAACAACGCCCAAACCGCGCCTCTGCGGGGCGAGATATATTAACAAATACGCTCCGTGGTGCCGCTTCTATGCAAGGCTTTGAAGGTGCATACACTTTAGATGACCCTTATGGGATAATTGAAATAGTAGTTCAATTTGTCACACCGCCGGCAGTGGCTTTGCGCCTGCTTAACGAAGATAGTGGTGTTCGTGGCAGAACATTGCAATCATATGAGCAGCAAGCACTTACAGCACATACTGCTTTTCTCTCTCAGCTGGAAGGATTGACTCCGGATACTCCTCCCGGAGTAATGACATCGGCAAGAGTTAACTTTGAAATATTCAGTGAACACCACAGCCTATTCAATGGTGTGTTTATGCGTGTACCCCAATATATGGTCAGACAAATCGCGACATTACCTGAAGTTTTTGCAGTCATGCCTAATCAAAGGTTCTATGCTACCCCCGGCGGCGAGATCTATGGCACTATAAATCAGGATGCAGAATATGAGGCTTATCAGATTTTAATATACATCGAAACATATTATGATGAAACTGAAGAATACGAAGAAGATTCTTATGGGCCATATACAGAAGATGAGTACACATATTACTATTACGACGATGAATTGACAGCAGCTTATGGTATGGTCATGGGACTCGTACCTGTTCCCGAACACCCCGATTTTATGTATGAATCTCGTAAATTATTTGACATATATTATATACACAATAATATGGGTATCACAGGCAATGGAGTGCGTGTTGCCGTGCTGGATACCGGAATTGACCACTATCACACTGAGTTCGAGCGTTTCTTATATGCCGGACTTATTCGTGGTCAGGATTTCACAGGTAGCCCATATGGTTTGATGGACATTCACGGTCATGGAACCCACGTTGCCGGCACAGTAATTGCGATGGCACCCAACGTAGAGCTTTGGCATTATAAAGTGCTTGGTGATGAAGGCTGGGGATATTGGGATTGGATGATTGCCGCTTTAGAGCAAGCACGTGAGGATGATATACACATAGTTAACCTTTCGCTTGGTGGAGATCCGGGTTCGTTTACAATCATGGATCAAGCAGTAAATCTATTAGTATCCGATGGCGTGGTCGCTGTTGTGTCCGCCGGCAACAGTGGAAGTGGATTATTTACAGTTACTCCGCCATCTCTTGCCGGACTCGCCATAACAGTAGCAAATGGAACTGCAGGCGGACAAATGCAAGATCATTTCGGTGATACGGTCAGTTGGGATTCATCTCGCGGGCCGATGATGGAAACTTTTCATATAAAACCTGATATAACAGCGCCGGGCACTGC
>WQRL01000099.1 GCA_009786775.1 Oscillospiraceae bacterium | reverse complement strand
TATCTATTTCTTTTTATCCGCTTCTGATGCTTTTAGTATAACTCACTTTGACGAATTTGTCTGCTTTTTCATACTGTTGATGGTTTTTCCGCAGAGCCTAAGATAGGGTTTCGTTGTTTCTGCGTGAAATTTTAAACTTGAAAATATAACCTAAAGGTTGTATAATTTGGTTAGGAGGTGCTGTATTTGGATATACAAAAGTTAAACGGGTTTGAACGGATATATCAAGCGGAGTGTTTCCCGAATGAAGTAAAGTCAATGTTTGGCAAAAACGTAGATGAAATTAATCGCTATATGAAGTGGCTGTTTACGTGGCTATCAGTTTTGGACAGTGAAGGAATGGGTGCACTAAATCTTGAGCAGTTTGAGCACCTAAAGGGGACGGACAATCCAAACCTCTATGCTCTAAGGCATCCGCGTAGTAAGATAAATGAAAGATATATTTACATTTATGCTGACAATGAGTGTGCGGTATTGTTGACCGCGTTTAAGGAAAAGAGCACACAAGACTATAGGTTGGCGATAATTCGGGCAGAAAATATCGCAAAACAATTGGAGGATGAATGAGATGAATATTAGTGATAAAATAAATGGTGCCATGGAGAGCTCGTGGCTTTCAGATACCCTTACCCAAGAAGAATGTGCAACAGCAAAATATATTGCTCAGGTGGCTGTCATTATTCAAAAACAACGTAGGTCAAAAGGTTACACGCAAAGAGACTTGGCTAAAAAGCTAGGCGTATCTCAGGCTATGGTTTCGCGGTGGGAAAACGGCGAAGAAAATATTACGCTGACAACCCTTGTTAAAATTGCATCTGCCTTAGAGATAGAACTCTATAACCCTTTGGAAAAGCAGGCTGTATAATTGCTTATGGTGTTTGTGAATATAGAAGCATATGGCCACCGTGAGTGCTCTTTATGGTGAGCAAACGGCAAATTTATCTTAAGTTCTGATTCGGAACGCAATTTGTTCTAAATTGCATTCCCCAGAGCTTTACCGGCACATGCTCACAACCTAAATGAAGGGGTGTAGGAAATCTTGCAAGTATCGCTCAATATTATACTCGATGCAATTAAGCACTACGGATTTGAACAGTATGGGGAAATTCCTGAAGATATTGCATTTAACCGCATATTGCTGCTGCCCCCTACGGGCATAGAATTTCGTGCGGGTACTTTGTATGTTTGCCGCCTGTCTGATGTTATGAAGGCTTCTGAGGGGGCACCGCAGGCCTACTGCATTTGCCTGTGTGACCTTCCGGAAAGTGATAGGGATAATTTAAGTTTGCCCTGTGCGGGGACGGTGGTTGTAAGTGAGGAAATGCCCTTTGAGCAATTTGCAAAGGAGATCCATGATGCGTTTGTAACGGTTTCGCAGTGGTATGAAAGCATGCTGCACGCCCTGATTACCAAGAAAAGCATTCAGGATATTTTGATAATGTCTGAGCCCGTTATAGGAAACTTCATTTCGATTTCAGATTCGACACTGGCGCTGATAGCTTACACCAAAAATATACAAACAGATGATCCGGTGTCGCTGTATCTCATTGAAAACGGGTGTCACTCAATTGAAACGGTTAGAAACTTCAAGAAGTTTAAGCGCTATGATAGTTGGAAGAGCACGGATGAGATAATCGTAAATACAAAAAATGATATTTCAAAATACACCATCATAAGCAAAGTATTTAACTTCAACTCCACATATTTCATGCATGTGGTTATGAGTTGCAATTACCGCGAACTATCGAAAGGGCTTCTTGATTTATTTGAGCTACTGTCGCGTGTTTTGGGCTATTATATAACCAAAGAATGGGAGGAAAAGACCCTTTCAAACACAGTGTATTCATCTCTCTTTAACGACTTAATGCTGGGTGTGACAAATAATAAAGTCGAGGAGAGGGCAGGGCTGATTGGCATTATGCCGGAAGATGAATATATAATTATGCTGCTGACCGAAGGAAACCGCGGCGACTCGACATTTCCAGGCCACATGGCACAGGAAATTTCCAATTTGGCTTCTTTTGCAAAGCCGATAAATTACAATATGCGCCTGGTTATATTTCTTCACCACCCGGACATTGAACAAAAAATAAACGACGATAAGCTATATGAAAAACTAAATGAATATTTCGCAGAAAATAATGTCTACTGCGGAGTTAGCGACACATTCAATAATTTGCTGGAGGTTTCAGAGGCGTACAAGCAAGCTGACTTAGTGCTTTCTGAGGTTGTTATGTACAATTCGAGGGGCAGCACGAACTTCAAGGAAATGAGCGGATTGAGCAATACCGCGACATTTAGCACTTTTTTTGCAAAATGTATGCTTGATAAAAACGAGAAAACAGAGAGCCTATGGAGGTACAGCAAATTTGGGAAAATGCTGTTTTCGCTCCACGAATATGACCAGGTCAGGCAGACAAATTGCTTGGAGATTCTCTACAGCTACTTGATAAATGAGCGGCGGGCTACGGAAACTGCAAACAACCTGCATATGCACCGTAACACAGTTATTTACCATATTTCACGGATTGAAAAAGTTTTGGGAATTGACCTCAATGACAGGCTGACAAGGCTGAACTTGATAGTTTCATTTCTCATGCTTGAGCGGCTGGGCTTTTCTGCCATAGGAGGGAAAGGGTACATCGAAGAGAAGCTGCCAGATGAAGAAAATGCCTTTGGGCTGCCGCACTGACATAGTGCAGCAGCCCAAACTTGCTTTAGGTCAAAATATTTTATTAGTACTCAGCCCCTGCAAGGATATATGCCTCATAGCTATATTCGTTTTTGCCGTAATAATATTCGCAATACTCTTCGTAAATGGTGTACTCTAAGATTGCCTCATAGGCCATGAAGGCCTGGAAGGTGGGGCTTGGCACTGCCTTGTCGATATCTTCAAAGCATAGTCCGGCTCTAAACCTGCCCGCAGCATTTAGCCATTGCACCAGCGAACCTGCCCAATCGGTGTTTGAGCTGTATTGAGGGTACTTGCCAAAGGAGAACAGATGTGCCCGGGCTGCATTGACATCGCCGTTAATTGCGGCAGCGCCGGCGGGGCGCCAGGTTGTAGCGGTGGTAAACGCCTCTTGCCAGCCGTCGGGCTGCTCGGCGAAAACCCTATCCATGAAGTCAAGCCTGACATAATATGCACTCGGAGTATCGGTTATGACATGCTCTGTGCCGTTATGCCAGAGATTATCGACAAACATGTTATTTCTGTGGAGCTGTGTTCCGGCGTGCTGGCCGGCTCTGGTGCCGTTGTCATTTTTCTCATCCACTACAATTGAAACTCTCGTCAAACCGCCATTTGCGGGGCCTGTGAGGTCTCCAACCCTTCTCCAGAGCTCAAAATCATCACCGGCAGTTATGCCCCAGCGGCAGGTGCCGTCATTTCTGGCGGCCTGCATCCAGTGCGGGATATGAGCTGTAGCCTCAAGCCAGCTCTGCAAACCAACTCCAAGTTCCGGCCCTCCGTCAGCGATTCTCAAGTCTGCATCGAAGGCAGGGAATCTGTTAAGTGCCGGGAAAAACGCGGATTGGCTGGGCACGATTGCCGCAAACAGATTTGGATAGCCGAGCCGCACAGAGGCAAACATAACATTGAGAGCCTGATGTCCGCCGGCTGAATGGCCTGTGAGATAAACCCTGTTGGGGTCAATGGGATAATTTGCCAGGAGCCATCTGACGTTTTGAACAATTGCAGCGGCCTGAGTGTTACGCCCGTATGCTGTCGGGTCGCCATCATATTGGTAGCGGGGGTTGAGCCCGGCCCTAAAACCTGTAACCCAGTCTTGTGCGCCGTACAAGGAAGATGTACGGACGCGGTGAGAACGCGGGGACATTACAAATGCGGCATTTACGCCGGGTGTGTTTGTTTCAAACTGAGCCTGCTGTGCTGGAAGGGTATAGAAGTTTCCGCCGCCATTTGTGGCAAAGGTAGCGGTGCCGTCTGAGATTGCACCGGAACCGTGGAAGTAGATAAACAGCGGGAAGAGTGTAGCTGCTGTGGCATTGCCTGTACCTGTGTGAAGGGCATCGGTGCGGGGGTCATATAGTGCAAATTCAACAGGATTGGGATTTTCGATAGCATCAAACTCAAATCCCGGCTCATCCGGCCTAACGCCCAAGTGGTGAGCCCACCTCTGCTGTGCTGCGCCCGGATTTACGTTGCCTGCGGCGATAAAGTAAGCCTCAATAACTCTCCCGTTTTCATCAAATACGGGCCTTATTGTGCCGTGGCCATTTTCGCCAAGAAGTCCGGACAATATGCTCCAATCGCTCGGTGTAATTGTCGCACCGGCTCCCGTTGTGATGGTGTAAAGCTGCGCACCGGAAGCAACTTCAAATAAATTGTTTCTGTACTGGCCGATTCTTATAGTGCCCTGTATCCCGGAAGCGGCCGCTGCGGGGGTGAAATCACCGACGAATGTAAAGTCGATTAACGAACGTGACACAAATGAAATCACAACACCCTCGCTATTGAAGCGGAAGTCGTAAAGTCCGTGCGCACGGCCAAGATGTTCGTGCAAGATTCCACTGCCGAAAGGCGGAGCCCCGGGAGGATTGGCGGCCAGAATATAGTTTGCAACCCTAAGATTTGTTTCAGGGCCACCGCCCACTATAACCGCCCTTTGATAGATTCTATGCGGGACGAAGAAGTCGGAAACATCTTCGGGATATGTGATCCTGAGCGCAGCTTCATTTCCTGCTAAGATATAAACTTGCTTTTCTACGACAGGTGTTCCGGCTATTGCGGCTGGGCGGTAAAGTTCATCAAATGCCCTCCAGCCGGAAAAGTACTCATCAGCCTCAAAATCAAAGTCATCGGGAGCCAGGTAGAGCATGGCTTCAATCAGCGCATATATTCCCGTGGCAGCTGCGTTGCCCAATGCACTTTCAATTGCGGGGATTCCCACTGCCGGCCACTCGGTAAAAGGAATCATGTAAGGGTCAAATGTATAATCGGTTATTCCGCCTTCGGCTGCTGATATATTTTCGGTGTTTGAAAAGAACCTGTGCGTAAGTATATCCATGCCGGGCACAACTATGGATTTCCCATAGAGCATAGCTGCGGTGGGAAGATTTGCATCTGCAATAGCCTCAAGAGCGGCTGCCCTTGCAGCCTCGAAAGCCGCAAGTGACGGATCCTCATCATCGCCCGGATCGTCCTCGGAATCGTCCCCAGGAGGAGTGGTATCACTTGGTGGAGGCGTGTCGCCCGGAGCGCCGCCGCCCGGAGCGCCGCCGCCCGGATCGCCACCGCCCACGTTATTTTGTGCAGGCGGAGCGGGGGCAGGTGCTGCCTCAGCCTGTGGCTCGTAGCCCCTTATTATCCTAATAGCTTCGAGGATAAGCTCTTCATCATCCTCTGAGAGCACATCAAGTTCAACCAGAAGCTCAAGCAATGTTTGCTCAGAACTTACAATGTACTGCTCAAGTGTAAAAAGCGCAATGAGAGCCATACTGCTGCGAAGAAGTGAATTATTTCCTGCGTAAAACTCACCATCAGTAATCCCAAGCTCATCTGAGAGCGTCCATGCAGTGTTCCAAGCGAAGTCAACACCATCTATAAAACCGAGTGCTCGCAACATAAAAGTTATAAACATAGATGCAGTCAAATCGCCTGTTGGATCAAAGCGTGTCTCAGATACACCCTTGGTGATGCCTCTTTGATAACCATAACCAACTATGGCACGGTTGTACTGACCACCCACATCGGTAAATGGGCTGCCATAGTTTCGGGCCTGTGCTCTCTCATAGGCTCCGATGAAACGAAGGGACATTATTTTGCCCTGCAACCTTGTCACCTGCTCATCCAAAGCAAAAATTGGATAACCGTCCTCATCTGTGCCGACACCACGGAGCAAACCGGCCTCATAAAGCGCCTGTGCGGCTATGAGCTCATCCGAGAGCCCATTTTCTGATTCGGCAAAAGCTACTGTTGGAAGAAGTGCCGAAAGCACCATCATGACAGCAAGCATAAATGCCAATGATTTGCGAAACTTACTTCTTTGCATAGAACATTCTCCTTGTATAAAATTTCGTCAAAGCGACGATTAATTATCTCGGATTCTATCACCTAAGAAGCTAAAATGTACATTGGCAAAACTTACTGGATTAAACAAAAAATGTTGTAGGAAATGACAAACGCAAAAGGTGTTGATGACGGATATTTGGTGAAAAAACCAAAAATACCGAATTGTCCGGTGTTGTAGAGTCCAAGTATAGCTCATCTTTGGCAAGCGGGAAATATGGCGGTAGTTACTAGTAGCCGATAGCCCCTGTTCGGCTACCCAGCGACCACTAACTGGGCGCAGAACATCTGTGAACTTTTATACAAAAATAACGACCTCGTCTTTACATTGGCGTTATAACAGAGTATAATTACACTGAGGTGATTCCAATGATATCGGCAAAATCAAACGTAAATGTAAAGATTGACACAACAGTCAAAGAAACCGCCATCATGCTTTTAGACCGCATGGGAATTGACCAGACCACAGCGATAGACATGTTTTACAGGCAGATTATAGCCGAACGGCGTTTGCCGTTTCAGCCTGTTGTTGCCCCTACATTGGAGGAACAGCTCACGGCAGCTATCGCAAAGAGAGATATTCCAAGAGTGAAGCTAGAAGCAGACGAAAACGGCAACGCTGTCGTGGACAAGGATAAGCACCCTGAAATTTACGATTGGGCGGTGAACGGCTGATGAACCCATACAGTATTCATATTGCTTACGTTTCTTGGGGCG
>WQRL01000098.1 GCA_009786775.1 Oscillospiraceae bacterium | reverse complement strand
TGCTTCAGCATTTCCGGTAATAACGCTGTCGCAGTGCTCCAGTGCTTCATCAGGCGAAGCTGTAACATGGTACCCGCCCATCACAACAGGCACACCCTTTTGCCTGAAATTTTGGGCGATTTTATAGGCTCTGCTTGCCGTGTATGTTTCAACTGAAATAGCAACTAAATCAGCCCCGGTGTTATAGTCAATAGCTTCGATGCGGTCATCGAAGAACATGGTTTTGACATCAGGTGGGGTGAGTGCTTTGAGAGTTGCTATGGTGAGTGGCTCCATTTTCCACGTTCCAATGTATTCCTCTCCGTCTTTTCTTCCAATTGCAGGGAGTACAAATAATAATTTCATATTTACGACCATTCCTTAAATAACTTGGACATCCGGTATATCGCTATTATCGCACATAACTTCTCTTGTGAAATGTGCAAACTTATCAGCATAAGTTTGATATGTAAAATTTGTAAGATAGCTAATCGGGCTGAGCTTATTGATGCGCTTTAGGATGCTGCTGGTTTTATATGTTTCACGCCAAGCCCATTCAGTCCCTTCATAAAGCTCATCAACTGTCATGTTTTTTGGCCTAAACACAACATGTTCCACATCGTACATCGCCAGGTTATGTTCAATTATACGCCCCTGTGCTTCCAGATCCCTATGCAGCTCCGTATTGGGGAAAGGCGTGAGTATTGCATAGCGGGGCAAGTCAATCCGCAGGCGCTGGACTTCGTCGACCGTCCGCTTGAAAACATCTTTATCGTCATCGTCCCCGCCGAAAGCAAAGCAGCCATTTATCAGCACACCAATATCGTGAAGCTGTTTCACCAAAGTTTCATAGTTCTCGGTGTTATTGACGCCCTTTTTTATATAGCCCTGCGATTTTTGATTGACGCTTTCAAACCCAATTAAAATACCTATACAGCCGCTTTTTTCTAAGATTTTGAAAAACTCCTTATCAAAACCGACTTGCGATGTCGTAAGGCCCATCCACCGCTTTTTTAGCGGTATCATGGCGGTAAAAAGTTTTTTCGCATAATCCATATCCGCAATCAAATTTACGTCGGGGAACAGGATGTGCTTACCATTTAACTGCTCTATTTCGGCTATGACATCCTCAACGGGGCGTGTAATGACGTTTTTGCCGAAAGCGGCGGGATACGCACAAAAGGTGCAGGGGAGGGGGCAGCCCCGCACGGCTTCAACGGAATTATTTGTTATATAGGCCTTCGGCTTGAGCAAGTCACGGCGCGGTATTGGGCGGTTGGCAATTGAAACATCGTCACAAGATTGGCGGTATGTAGGCTTTAGGCTGCCACTTGCATAATCCCTGAGTGCCTGTGGGAATGTATGGTCTGCTATGCCGGTAAACAGGGCATCACAATGCTTTTGTGCTTCACCGGGATCGAGCGTCGGATGCACCCCGCCCAAAAAGACAGTGATTCCTCTTGAGCGGAAATAATCACAAAATTTATAAGCCCTCGGACTTGTCCCCGTAATGGCGGTTATTACAGCTATGTCAGCCTCCAAATCGAGGGGAATGGGCTGCACTGTTTCATCGTATATCACAAGCGTAGCTTCTAGTTCCGGCGGTACAAGCGCCGCGAGCGTGGTCATAGTAAGCGGGGCATAGTGTATGCCCTTGCCAAAACTTCCGTTATATCTGTGCATCGCACCCGCAGGTGACAAAAATGCTATTTTCATATAAATGTCCATCCTTCTTTGTTAGATAAGTATGCCGGCTTTATATCACCTAGGCGCATACCAAACCGCAAACAGTTATCGATGTATTGTTTATCGCCGTCTTTGATTTTAACAAACGCTGCTCTTTCCAGTTGCCCTAATTTACGGCAATAGTCATAGTGGAAGTTCTCTCTCAAGCTTTGGTCGATTTTATCTATATCGACGTCTGCTTCGCAGTACAGTATGTATTTATTCCCGGCCGGTACAAGCAGCCTAAAACCCTCGCCTGCAATTACCTTTCGGACATGAACCTCGTTTAGCTTTTCTCCAAAATAATCTGATACGTTTCCGCTCTTGCCTACGAAATCAAAACAGGAGTTGCCGCTATACCGCACCACATCGCCTATGTTGTATCTATAAAACCCGCCCGAAGTGGTGAGGGCTATTTCATATTCTTCACCTGCATCCAGCTCGTTTTTAAGCCTGATACCGCCATGTTTATCTATAAACTCAAAAAAATGTGAATCGGTCAAGCGTTTGCCGAGCCCCTCAATTGGGATGGTCATTATACCCTCGGTTGCAAGCAGGCCTTTGGGCTGAATATAGACGTTAGCAAATGCCTTTTGCAGCCTGTCTGCGAGAGGTTTTGAGTTGCCGTCAGCCCAGCAGCTTATGACTTCCAAGTTGGGAAATAGCTCCCTTCCTGTCATTTTCGCCTTTTCAAGCATTATCAAGAGAAATGTGGGATTCCAAACCGAAACGAATCTCAGGTTTCTTGCGTTTTTGATGTGCTCTATAGTAGCATTCCAAAAATCATCCATATCAGTTATGTTCTTCACGCTATTAGGGACGCAAAACTTGTTTGCAACCATACGCCCTAAAATCCCGCCTATGTATTCATCGTCACTATTAAAGCCAACAATACCATCGTTTTTGGTTGCTTGCGGAGTGATTGAAAAATACAGCTGGCCGTATTTTAGCCGCGGAAAATTTTTGTTTAAGTCCCAGAGCCACTTGCCTACCGCAGACGAAAACTCCCGCTTTAGCCCCTTCGTGTAGGGGATCAACTTCCTCGCTGAGGTAGAGCCGCTGGATGGCTCCAGCAACAAAACAGGCTCTGCCGTCAATATATTTTGCTCACCATCTTTGATTTTCCCGATATAGGGGATGTAGTCCTCATAGCTGGTAATAGGCACTTTGTTTTGAAAATCAATAGTATTTTTTATATCACAAAATCCATACCGCTTTCCGTAAACTGTATGCTGATTATCGGATATTAACTTTGCTAATTTTTTATTTATCAAGCATCCGCCGCCCCAATCTGTTGAGATTTTCTAAACTTAATTCCGTTATGCAGACCAGTTCATCTCCTTGCTTATAGTTGGGGTTTTTCTCGAAAAAGAAAGATGTATGTTTATTTTTCAGTTTAGCATCACTTACATCGTCAAATTCTTCTTTAAGAAAATCCTTGCCCGCAGCATATACGCCGTTTTTATACTTATTGCCAAATTGCTCAGTTGCAAATTTATCAATCACCGCTTGAACTTCAGACGGGGTTTCCTTATCTACGCAGGGGTAGAACGTATTATAGAATGTGTGCAGGTATTTATACGTCTTATAGCCTTTGCTCAGGAGCAGCCAATATGTCTGGCCTTCAAAGTTTTCAGCGTATGAGAAGGCTCTCTCAAGCCACGTTTCCCCCAAATCATGGATTCCCCAATATTCTTTCTCAACAATAGTATCCCCGGAAAAAACAAGCTGAGTACGCTTATCGTACAAGAATATCGCAAGGGTGGTGAAACCGTGTATTTCACCATTTGCATCGCAGAGCAAAATGGCCTCTATCTTTTTACCAAGATCGGCATAGAAGTTTTGCTCTTTAATGTTCTCATAATATTTCGTCATTATTAAGTACATTTTCTCTTTTTGATTATTTGTCAGCTTATTTATTTTTACAGCTTTGCCTTTTAACATTGCAATCTCCTCATTTTCCTAACTTTGCACCTCTTTCCTTACAATTTTCTGCAAAAGATACTTTACCACAACGCACCGGACAATGAAAGCATAAATTTCCTCTTTCTTTGCAGCCCACAGAAAAAGCCCTGAAACTGCGTCTCAGGACTTTTGTTGCGGTATAAAAAAATTAAAACAAAAAAATGGGTATTGACAAACTGAAAATATGTGGTAAAATGGGTCGTTGAGTCTGCGGTTTTGCCAGATTCGGCATCAATACCAAAGGTAGTTTACCATTACATAGGCTGTTTGTCAATATTGGATAATGAAAACGATTTGTTTTATACAACCTTACCGTGTGTGCCGAAAATTTGCCGCAAATTTATATCCAAAATTCTGCTCAACCGTGAGCAGATTCCAAATACGAGACAGGAGTGAAGCAGATGCCAAAAGACGTGGTGTACGGCAAGACTCTGCGCAAGAGTTATGCCAAAACCGATGAAGTTCAAGAGATGCCCAACCTTCTGGAAGTCCAGAAACATTCCTACAACTGGTTTTTAGAAACAGGCCTTCGCGAAGTGTTCCGCGATGTAGCTGCGATTACTGACCACTCAGGAAATCTTGAGCTTTCATTCATCGATTACAACATGAACGAAAACCCACCCAAGTATTCAGTAGAGGAATGCAAGGCCAGGGATGCTACTTATGCTGCGCCCATTAACGTAAGCGTCAGGCTGCGCAACAAAGAAACTGAGGAAATTAAAGAGCAAAAGATCTTCATGGGCGATTTCCCGATTATGACCAATGCCGGCACATTTATTATTAATGGGGCCGAGCGCGTTGTTGTATCTCAGATTATCCGCTCACCCAGTGTCTATTACGAAATGAAGGCGGATTTGAAAACTGCTGTCACCGTCTATGCTGCAACACTCATCCCTTACCGGGGTGCATGGCTTGAATACGAAACAGATGCCTCTGATGGTTTTTTTGTCCGTGTGGACAAAAATAGAAAACTTCCTGTAACTTGGCTGCTGCGCTCAGTGGGCCGGCCCGGTGAAGCCACCTTTTCAAGGCTTTCCTGCCTAGGCGGCGAAAATGGCGCAGAGAGCGTAGAGCAGCTAAAAGAGATTTTTGGCAACGACGAGCGCATACTCGCCACTTTAGAGAAGGATACCTGCCGCACAAGCGATGAAGCCCTTATTGAACTATATAAGAGGCTGCGCCCCGGTGACCCTCCCACTGTTGATAGTGCGCAGACGCTCTTAAATAACCTGTTTTTTGACTCCCGCAGATATGATATATCAACAGTTGGCCGCTATAAGTTTAACAAGAAGCTGGCCATCTGGCCGAGACTCAGCGGTCAAGTCCTTGCATTGCCTGTCGCCGACCCGATGACAGGGGAGATTATAGCTGAAGCAGGGGAGCGCCTGTCGAGAGCCCGTGCGCAAGAGATCGATTCAAGAGGTGTAAACGATGTTTTCCTACTTGTGGATGGCCGCGAGGTAAAAGTATTTGCAAACGGCATGGTCGAGATGAAAAATTTTGTAAACTTCGACCCTGAAGCCGAGCTGGGCATCAAAGAACGTGTACGCTTTATAGTTTTGCGCGACCTTCTGGAAAAATATGACAACGAAGAAGACCTCAAGGCCGCAATTCTTGAGAACCTTGACGACTTAATTCCTAAGCACCTCATTCCTGACGATATTTTTTCATCAGTCAACTACCTGTCATGTATCGCAAATGGTATCGGCGAGCCGGACGACATTGACCATCTGGGCAACAGAAGAATGCGCAGCGTCGGAGAGCTTCTGCAAAATCAGTTCCGCGTGGGCTTCTCCCGTATGGAGAGAGTTATCCGTGAGCGCATGACGCTTCAGGATTTGGAAATCATCACTCCGCAATCCCTTATAAATATAAGACCTGTGACGGCTGCCATAAAGGAATTTTTCGGTTCCTCACCGCTGTCACAGTTCATGGACCAGACTAACCCACTTGCAGAGCTTACGCATAAGCGCAGGCTTTCCGCCCTCGGTCCGGGCGGCCTGTCACGTGAGCGCGCCAGCTTCGATGTGCGCGACGTCCACTACAGCCACTACGGCCGCATGTGTCCGATTGAAACCCCTGAAGGGCCCAACATCGGTCTGATTTCATACCTGGCAGCCTATGCCAGGGTTAATGAATACGGCTTTATGATCGCTCCGTTTCGCAAAGTAGACAAGGAAACCTTCCGCGTCACCGATGAGATTATCTACCTCACCGCCGACATGGAAGACCAGTACATAATAGCCCAGGCGACAGAACCTATGGATGAAAATGGCTGTCTGGTAAACGAGCGTATCACATGCCGCTACCGCGATGAAATTTTGGAAGTTAACCGCGATAGGGTTGATTTTGTGGATATCTCCCCGTCTATGATGGTATCAATCGCAACTGCGATGATTCCTTTCCTTGAAAACGACGACGCCAACAGAGCTCTCATGGGAGCGAACATGCAGAGGCAGGCTGTGCCGCTTCTCATGTCGGAGGCACCCATCGTAGCCACCGGCATAGAGCACAAATGCGCAGTTGACTCAACTGTTGTCCTCTCTGCCGAAGACGATGGTGAAATTTCATATGTTTCAGCCACCCGCATCTCAGTAAAATACGACACCCTGGGCACAAAAGATCACTTCCTCACTAAATTTGCGCGCAGTAACCAAGGCACCTGCACAAACCAGCGCCCCATAGTAAGTGTGGGCGACAGGGTTAACAAATATGACATTATTGCAGATGGCCCTTCAACTTGTGAAGGTGAGATTTCACTCGGCAAAAACATTTTGGTTGGCTTTATGACTTGGGAAGGCTACAACTATGAGGATGCCATCTTAATAAATGAGCGTTTGTCGATGGATGATGTGTTCACCTCAATCCATATTGAAGAGCACGAAATTGACGCCCGCGACACAAAACTCGGTCCGGAAGAAATCACACGCGATATCCCCGGCGTAGGTGAAGATGCTCTGCGCTACCTCGATGAGCGGGGCATTATAAGCATCGGTGCCGAGGTTCAGGCCGGCGACATTTTGGTAGGTAAGGTCACACCTAAGGGTGAAACCGACCTCACAGCAGAAGAGCGCCTGCTTCGAGCAATCTT
>WQRL01000097.1 GCA_009786775.1 Oscillospiraceae bacterium | reverse complement strand
TAAATGATCACCAAAGACCAAAAAACAGGCGTAATCGAATCAAACCGTACCCACGAAACAGACACCGGCTCCCCGGAAGTACAAATTGCAATTCTCACAGAGCGCATCAGGCAGCTCACAGAGCATCTGAAAATCCACAGAAAAGACAAGCACAGTGAGCTTGGGCTACTCAAAATGGTCGGACGCCGCCGCAGCTTGCTTGATTATCTTGCCAAGAAAGATATTGAGCGCTACAGAGCATGTATTGCAAAGCTGGGCATCAGAAAATAATGCAACAAAAGGAGCCGCCTCGGAAATTCCGAGACGGCTCCAAAATGCGAAAAACGACATTGCGCCGGCCGCGAACCCATAGCAATTGAAAATGCTTTTGATTTTATCAAATGCGAAATGACGGCCTTTTGCCCAGGTCTCAAAGGTGTTTTCAAGTGCTAAGGAAACGCGGCTCCGGAGCTAAAAAATTATTGAAATGGAGCATGAAATGATTATTCACAAAAGAGACTTCCCGCAGGAAAAGAAATTCACCATGGATTTGGCAGGCCGCCCGCTGACCCTTGAAACAGGCAAGCTGGCAGAACTCTGCAACGCAGCGGTGTTAGTCCGCTACGGCGAAACAGTTGTCCTTGTGGCAGCTACAGCATCAGCCCGCCCACGCGACGGCATTGACTTCTTCCCCCTCTCAGTGGACTTTGAAGAGAAACTATACGCAGTAGGCAGGATCCCAGGCGGATTTTTGCGCCGCGAAGCAAGGCCCGGTGAGCGTGCCGTGCTGGCAGGGCGCATGATTGACAGACCGATGAGGCCGCTATTCCCCGATGACCTACGCAACGATGTGGCTATCACATGTACAATAATGGCTGTTGACCACGACTGTTCACCTGAAATAGCGGCTATGATTGGCGCGTCTGCTGCAATATGTATTTCAGATATCCCGTTTAACGGCCCCATAGCAGGTGTCGGACTCGGCCTCAAAGACGGCGAATTTATGATTAACCCCACCGCAGAGCAGCGTGAAACATCTGAGATGTACTGCACAATCGCCTCTACAGGAAGCAAGGTAGTAATGATTGAAGCTGCGGCGAACGAAGTTCCCGATGATGTTATGCTTGAAGGCATTAAGGCTGCACACGAAGCCATCCAGCCTGTTATTGCCCTCATAAACCAAATGGTTGCCGAAATTGGTAAGCCCAAGTTTGAATATGCAAAAGCCTCGTTTAACGAAGAGCTTTTCGGAAAACTTGTCGAGAGATATATCGAATCGGTTAAGCATTCTATGGACACCGATGATAAAAATGTCCGTGAAGAACGCTTTAATGCAGTTGTTTCCAATATGATAGAAGAGTTTGGGGAAGAATACCCTGAAATCACTGCACAGATGGAAGAAATCACATACCGGATTCAGAAAAAAGTCGTCAAAGCGTGGCTCCTTGAGGGTAAGCGTGTAGATGGCAGGGCTATGGACGAAATCCGCCCGCTGGCAGCAGAAGTTGGACTTTTGCCGCAGGTTCACGGCTCCGGCCTGTTCACACGCGGCCAGACCCAAGTTCTCTCGGTCGCCACTTTAGGCACTATTTCAAACTCTCAGAAGCTAGACACCATCTATGAAGAAGAGTCAAAACGCTATATGCACCACTACAACTTCCCTTCATTCTCTGTCGGCGAAGCCCGTGGGTCGCGTTCTACATCAAGGCGTGAACAAGGCCATGGCGCTCTTGCAGAGAAGGCTTTGGAACCTGTGCTGCCTGATGTTTCAGAATTTCCATACGCTATCCGCGTAGTATCCGAAGTTCTATCATCAAACGGCTCAACTTCACAGGGCTCAATATGCGGCTCAACCCTGGCTCTTATGGATGCAGGCGTGCCGATTAAGGCTCCTGTTGCGGGTATCTCATGCGGCCTTATCTCCGACGGAGATGACTGGACCACATTTATCGACATCCAAGGTGTCGAGGACTTCCACGGCGAAATGGACTTCAAAGTTGGCGGTACGAAGGACGGCATCACAGCCATCCAGATGGACCTGAAAAACGATGGGCTTACAATGGATATAATTAAATCCGCATTTGACATGTGTAAAGAAGCGCGTATCCAGATGCTTGATGAAATTATGATTCCATGCATCGCCACCCCGCGCGATGAGCTTGCAGCCACAGCGCCTAAGATGATTATGATGAAAATTCACCCCGACAAAATCAGGGAAGTCATCGGCAGCGGCGGCAAAGTTATCCAAAAAATCTGCGCAGACACAGGCGCGAAAGTCGATATCGAGGACGATGGCAGCATCTATATTGCCTCAACCGACATTGAAGCCTGCCGTGCGGCAAAAGAAACAATTGACAACATCGTGTTCGTTCCTGAAGTGGGCAAGCTCTATTACGGCAAAGTCGTCCGCGTGATTCCGATAGGCGCATTTGTCGAGCTGGTACCGGGCAAGGACGGCATGGTTCACATTTCAAAACTTGAAAACCGCCGCGTTGAAAAAGTTGAGGATGTCCTCAATGAAGGCGATATGACATGGGTTAAAGTAATGGAAATCGACGACCGCGGGCGCGTAAACCTGTCCAGAAAGGACGCAATAAAAGAAAGAGAAGCACTGGGATTTAGGGACTAATTAACAGGCAAACTGCAATTACCAAATCAAGGCTGTATCACATCAGTGCGGATGATACAGCCTTTTCACGCCCACCGGGGCATAATGGGAGTATTCAATATAGAAAGGCGGAAATATATATGCGGCAAGAATGGAATGGATTTGTATCTGGAGAGTGGACTACTGAGGTTGACGTACGGGAGTTCATACAAAAAAACTACACCCCCTATGAGGGCGATGGTAAATTTCTCAGCGGAGCTACAGATAAAACAAAAAAACTCTGGAACAAAGTTCTGGACTTAATGAAGGAAGAAACAGAGAAGCTGGTGCTGGATGCGGAAGACAAAATCCCATCTTCAGTCACCGCCCACGGCCCGGGCTATATAGACAAAGACCTGGAAGAAATCGTGGGTCTACAGACAGACAAGCCGTTAAAGAGGGGCATCATGCCCAACGGCGGCCTGCGCGTGGTAAAAACAGCCCTTGAAGCATATGGCTTTAAGCTCAACGAAGAAACTGAAAAAATATATTCGGAATACAGAAAAACACATAATGACGGCGTGTTTGACTCATATACCGACGATATTCTCAAGGCCAGAAGCTCAGGCATCATCACAGGCCTTCCCGATGCGTACGGACGCGGGCGTATTATCGGCGACTACAGGCGCGTAGCCCTCTATGGCACAGACCTTTTGATTCAGTTCCGCAAAGAAGACCTGAAAGCTATGGAGTTTTCGGAAATAGTCCCCGAAGTTATAAGGGATAGGGAAGAACTCTCTGAGGGCATCAGGGCTCTTAAAGAACTTGCTCAGATGGCCAAGTCATACGGCTTTGACATATCAAGGCCGGCTGCAACTGCTAAAGAAGCTGTCCAGTGGCTGTACTTCGGCTACCTGGCCGCTACGAAGGAGCAAGACGGCGCGGCTATGTCGCTGGGCAGAGTTACAACATTTTTGGATATTTACTTTGAAAGAGATCTTCAAAGCGGGCTCATTACAGAGGAACAAGCTCAGGAATATATCGACCACTTCACAATCAAGCTGCGCATGATCCGCTTCCTGAGAACTCCTGACTATAATGAACTCTTCTCAGGCGACCCCACATGGGTTACAGAAGCTCTTGCAGGCATGGCGACAGACGGGCGCACACTCGTCACCAAGACCAGCTTCCGCATTTTGCACACACTGTACACCTTGGGCGCGGCACCCGAGNCGAACCTAACAGTTCTTTGGTCAGTAAACCTACCTGAAGAATTCAAAAAATTCTGCGCCAAAGCATCCATCGACACGAGCAGCATCCAATACGAAAATGACGATCTTATGCGCAGGTACTGGGGTGATGACTACTCCATCGCGTGCTGTGTTTCTGCTATGAAAACAGGTAAGCAAATGCAGTTTTTCGGCGCGAGGGCAAATCTCGGCAAGGCTCTGCTGTATGCAATTAACGGCGGTAAGGATGAGATTACAGGTGAGCAGATAGCCCCTGAGTTTGCACCTGTCACTTCAGAATATCTGGAATATGAAGAAGTAGCCCGCAAGTTTGATCAAATGCTGGAGTGGCTTTCACAGCTTTATGTCAATTCGCTGAACATAATCCACTACATGCACGATAAATACTGCTTTGAAAGACTTCAAATGGCACTCCATGACAAAGAAATCCTAAGAACAATGGCCTGCGGCATCGCCGGACTATCTGTTGTTGCAGACTCACTTTCTGCAATTAAGCACACCAAGGTAAGAGCGATTAGAAATGAGCAAGGCCTTGCGGTTGACTATGAAGTTGAGGGCGAATACCCCTGCTACGGCAACAACGATGATGCTGTTGACACCATTGCGCACGATATAGTTAAGAACTTCATGCAGAAACTGGAAAAGCACAAGACTTACAGAAACTCTGTAGCCACGCTATCGGTGCTCACCATAACATCAAATGTTGTTTACGGCAAGAAAACCGGAGCCACACCTGACGGCAGAAAAGCGGGCGACCCATTTGCCCCGGGCGCAAACCCGATGCACGGCAGGGACAAAAAAGGTGCTCTGGCATCACTTGCCTCAGTGGCAAAGCTGCCCTATGAATATGCACAGGACGGCATTTCCTATACATTTTCAATCATGCCTAAAGCCCTGGGCAAAGATGAGAGCGACAGGATAATAAATCTATCATCCATAATCGACGCATACTTTAGCGATTTTGGACACCATATCAATGTAAATGTATTTGACAAAGAAACTTTGCTCGATGCGATTGAACGCCCTGAGCTATATCCGCAGCTTACAGTCCGCGTTTCGGGATATGCTGTAAACTTTGTCAAGCTCACAAAAGAGCAGCAGCTCGACGTTATCAACAGAACATTCCACGAAAAATTCTAAATTCTAAGGACACCAATAAATGGAAAAGACGGCATACATCCACCAGGTAGAAACCTGTGGGACAGTCGACGGTCCGGGGCTGCGCTATGTGGTGTTTTTTCAGGGATGTAACCTGCGGTGCAAATATTGCCACAACCCTGACACCTGGCGGCCGAGATGCGGTACGGAATCAACAGTGCCGGAATTAGTGGAGGATGTTCTCAATTACAAATCTTACATGCAGTTTAGCGGAGGCGGGTTCACCGCATGCGGCGGTGAACCGCTTCTGCAAGCGGAGTTTGTAGCGGAGCTTTTTAGACAACTCAAGAAGAATGGAATTCACACATGCCTTGATACCAGCGGAAGCATAGAACTATCTAAGGCAGAGGAGCTGTTATCCGTGACGGACTTGGTGCTCCTGGACATAAAGTCACTAAACCCGAAGACGTATAAGGAACTTACGGGCGCAGATATAGAAAATTCGCTCAAGTTCGCGAAGTACCTAAGCAAACACAATATACCCACATGGATACGCCATGTGGTAATCCCTGGGCTAACAGACGAAGAAGAGGATATAAGGAAACTGGCTGAGTTTGTAAAGAGCATGAAGAATGTGGAGAAGGTGGAACTTCTGCCGTTTCACAAAATGGGCGAAGAAAAATGGGAGAACCTAGACCCGCCGTACCAGCTCAAAGATATCCCCATCCCCTCAGCCGAAAAAATGAAAGCACTAAAAGATATTATAAGTGCCGCCCTTCCGTAGCCTATTGCAGGGGTTAGCGCCTCAATAATGATTAAGACAAGTTAAAAAGTGCTGGGAACATACCGGAATCCCAGCACTTTTTCATTTGTGTGCCGAGCATGGCATAAATCTAACCGGTGAAAGTCCGGAGCGGAGGTACTCATAGCCAACCGCATAGTGAAGCCCAAGGTGCGTACGGCGACGTGTGAGCTGAAGGAAGGGCGTAGCAAACTCTTGACCCGAGGGACACGAATTCGATAATAAGGCTGTATAAGCGGGTGAGGCTACAAAGCAAGTCAAAGCCCAAAATATGAGCGTAAGCTTATGCAGTAAATCGGGCGGGTAAAAGAGGAAAGATTTATGTCTTACCTCGGGAGGTCTTGCGGATATGCAGAGGGGAAAAAAATCCTGCATAGTCGAAAACGGTTAACCGCAAGAAGTCAGCAGAAGTCATAGTAGCATAGTTGTAATCTCAGAGACTATGTGAAGGACTGAACAATTCGCAGTTGTTGAGTACAACTATGTAACAGGTTGGAATTAGCCAGAATGTGTTAATGAGGAGAGTACCGACGTAATCGGGAGGGTAACTCAAAATCGGTGATGTTTCGACCACGGACAAAGGAGGAAAGGCAAAATGGAACTACTGGAGGAGATTTTATCACGGAAAAATCTAAACGAAGCGTACAAGCGAGTGTATGCAAACAAGGGTTCGAGCGGAGTGGATAGCGTGTCCGTAGAGGAGTTACACGAGCATCTGAGAGTCCACAGCGCGGAAATACTGGAAAGCATACGCAGCCGCAAGTACAAACCGCAACCTGTTCTTAGGGTAGAAATACCGAAGGACAATGGGAAGACCCGACAACTAGGAATACCGACTGTGGTGGATAGGGTAATACAGCAGGCGATAGCGCAGGTTTTGAGCCCGATATATGAGAAACAGTTCAGCAATTCGAGTTATGGGTTTCGCCCGAACAGAAGCTGTGAGATGGCGGTAATCAGGAGTCTGGAGCTATTGAACAGCGGATATGACTGGATAGTAGACATAGACCTAGAGCGATTCTTCGACACAGTACATCACGACAGACTG
>WQRL01000096.1 GCA_009786775.1 Oscillospiraceae bacterium | reverse complement strand
CGCTCATTATGGTAAGTTCGACTGTATCACCAATATCGTAGCCGCCACTGTCCGCGCCGTAGAGAAACGGCGCCGAATCTCCCGCAAGCCTGAAGAACTCACTGAAGTCCCGCCCAAAGTATCTATAGTTCACAATCACGCGCCCATTGCCGTCAGCAGTTGTAATGCGGGCCCTGTAACTTACGCGCTCGCGGTCAGGCACAGTGAATGTCCTTTCGGCAACGCCGTCTGCATCTGTGGTCATCTCAAACTGCTCAACCCTGAACTCCCGCACCACAAAGGTGTAGCTCGGTACCACTTGCCGCGTGACGTGGTCATAGAACTCACCGGAGCGGACTCTCTCCCAGGATAGCTCTTCAATCTCAACTGAAATACGCTGGTTGGCCACCGGCTCCCCAAGAAAGTCGCTACGGTGTTCCGCTGTGCCGTCATTTAGGCGCTCTAAGGTTATATCGTTTATATTTACCGTGAGTGATGCCTCCGCGCCGCTCCGACTGGCCTGAGAGCGCATATGAATATCATTTATAAACACGCGCACATTAGCCGATTGCATCACCCGGCCAATTTCGGGCAAATTGGCTTCGGCCATAAACCGCAAAGTTCTCTCAGCTTGAGCATCAGTTCTGCCAAGCTGTGGCCTTACGCTCAGCTCAAGTTGCCCATCAACATCAGTCTGCCGCTGGCCTGAGTTTGGAAAACCTGTTAAATCAGTGCCGTGAACGCTGTAAGAAATTTCTAATTCAGACACAGGCGTCCCTTCAAAGAACTGCGTCATGGCATAAAAAGTAACTTCTTCACCCAAAAAGATTGCATTTACACCCGGGGTTACAGTGAGCCGGTAGGGCGGTGTCACATAGTCCATAACTGTGAATATTATTGAGCTGAGCAAGATGTCCCCGTGAAAAATAGCCAGCTCATATGATCCGGGGTTTAAGTTGGGAAGGCGGATTTCTCCTGCGTAGGTGCCATACGACACGGGGATGTTCACTCTGTGCAAAGTGTCACGGTTTGAGGATCCGCCCCACATCCCCCAACGCCACACTTCTGTCAGTGTAGCGGTTACATGAGGAATGTTTTCATACTGGTGGCGGTTTTGCACGAAGCCCCAGAGTGAAACTGTGTCGCTGCGCTGAAACAGCAGGCGGTCGAGTTGAAGAACTGCCCAATAGTCGTCCCTGCCTCTCCGGCTCAAATGCGGGCTCCCTCCTAAACTCCGGCCTCCGGCCGAGTGAAACACAGACGGCCGCACAAAGACTACAGCCGGCCTGCCATCTGCGGATGTTACAATGAGGTACTCCCCGTCAGACAGCATTCTCTCGACAACTGCAACCCCCTGTGCATCTGCCTGAAATGTCCTGCCTGAAACAGGGTCGTAAACATTAGCTCCGGCGGCTGGCCGGCCTGTTCTCATGTCATTTACCCACACAACCGCCATGCTGTTATCCGCAACCACCTGTACAGCCAAATCAGTGACTTGGACTATCATCTGATTGCGGGTGTCTCCGGCGGAGGCATTGATTACATAAAACCCCGGACGCAGGTTATTGGGCAACGTGAAGGTTTCATTCCACCTAGCTTCGTCATCCCGCCTTTCATACACTGTTTCAAAGTGAACCCTTGTTAGGTTTGAAGTATCCACCATACGGTCATCGTGAGTTAACTGTGACCAGCTCGGCAAGGATGAGAGCCTGGTTGCAGCGGCTATGCCCTCCCGCCTGCTATCAATGCGGTAAACAGAAAAGTCCACCGGCGGCCTCGCTTCATCCCTGCGGTAGCTAACCCAAAAGGTCACACGCGGCGCATCAAACGTGGGAAACTCAACATTGCGGTTTTGAAAATGCACCCTGGGGTCGCTCCCTAGAGGCCTCCGGTTACCTTCCTGAGCCGTTTCAAATGAAAATCGGTAATCCGATTCAATAACTTCACTTGTCCCAGGCAAAGTTATCCCGGCCCTGATGGTAACAGTGTAAATCCGGCCATGTGCAAGAGCGTTTCTAGGCATGAAAATTGCAGTAGAATCCCTATGTATAAAGCGCCCGTCCACATGTGGATAAATGCTAAAATAATCCGAGATGTCTATCTCACTTCCATATGAAAACATTATCTCTATGCCTGTGCGCACAGGGACATTTGCGGATTGATTACGGGGCAGGCTCGTTACAATTTCAAAGCTAATGCTCGTTTGAAACGCCCATGTAATATCCCCGTCTTCACGGCTTATCCTAAAAACATACACGCTGTTAGGCATCAGGGCAACCGCAGGCGTCACTATAAACGTATTGCCGTTTTCGCGGGTCACAACAGGCTCCGGCTCCCCATCTATTGTGATGGGCGGAGTCCCGGCATGAGCCGAAGGAGTCCGCAATACAAAAGAACTCAGCGGGTCTATACCCGATAAGCCAAACATTGTAGGAGCCAAAATATACCCATCTCGCGGCTCGTGCCCGGAGAGCACCTCCCCTGACGGCGGCAGAGTTAAGGGCTCTGCGCGCAGCGGGGTATCCGCTGCACTAAATATGCGCTGACTGGTCTGAGGCTCTTGCTGTGCAATAGCCCTCCCTTCAACGGTCTCCGGTAAAAGCTGCTGCACACCAGGCTGCGGCTCTGCCCACTCCGCACCGCTGCTGCAACCGGGTAGGGTAAGAATAGACGTTACAGATAAAACGGCAACCAGACAAATGGAAATAAATCTCTTCACTTACAAATCCCTCTCTTTTCCCTGATATTTTTTGCACATTACACATTACACATTACACGCTGGGCGGTTTCTCGGCGGACTTGGCACACGCTCAGCACTTGGCACATCTTGCATATTCGCCGCACCCGACGCACTCAGGCACACCCGCCGCACACGCTTGCGTAATAGTTTCATAATATTTATGACGAATTAATTCACAATTTGTTCCATGGAAAATTAATTTTTTGATAACAGTATATATTATTACTCCCATATTTCAACTCAATCTTGCTGCCAGGCCGGGCGAGGGGTGCAAAAGAGACCGGTATTTTTCGCATTTGAGCACACCTACGCCTAGCATAGTTGTTCTTCGAAAAATACCGATCTTTGATTTGTGTGTTCTACTGTTCCGCTTAGCGGAGAGTTAGGATAGCACAGCTTTATAGGGCTTGCCAAGAATTTTTGGGATTATTTCTCCTTTTTCCTGCCGCGCTTTTTCTTGCCGTTTTCTGCGGGTTCTCCGACTGCTTCGCCGAACTTTTGAAGAAGTTCCCTTTGATCTTTTTTAAGCCCAGTGGGAGTCATCACCTTAACTGTTACATATTGATCGCCACGCCCATTGCCGCGCAGGTTGGGGATTCCCTTGCCGCGCAGACGGAATATTGTGCCTGTTTGTGTGCCCTCAGGGATGGAATATTTCACTTTGCCATCGAGAGTTGGCACTTCGAGTTCCGCGCCAAGAGCCGCTTGCACAAAGGTTATGGGGATGGTGAGGAGAACTGCCGTGCCCTCCCGCTCAAACTGTTCGTGCTTCATCACTATTACGGTTACAAAGAGATCTCCCGCCTCACCGCCGTTGACCCCTGCGTTACCTTGAGCTCTTACGGAGATGGTCTGTCCATGGTCAATTCCTGCCGGAATTGTAACCTTTATGGCTCTGTTGCGGCGCACCAGCCCAAGGCCTCTGCATTTGTCACAGGGCTGGTGAATTATTTTACCCCGCCCTGCGCATTTCGGGCAGTCGGTGGTGCTCTGCATCACTCCAAATGGCGTGCGCTGCTGCGCGGTTACGCTGCCGCTGCCGTTGCAGTTGTCGCATTTTTCGGCGGTTGTACCTGCCTTGCAGCCTGTGCCTGTGCAGTCGTCACAGCTTTCAATGCGCATTACGGTGACTTCTTTTTCACAGCCAAAAGCAGCCTCTTCAAAGGTTATGGTCACCTCTGTCCTGACCCGGTCGCCTTTCTTGGGCGCATTACGGTTGCGGCTTGAGCCGCCGCCTCCGCCACCGAAAATTGACCCTAGGATATCGCCCAGGTCAAAATCCGCGCTGCCGCCGAAGCCGCCAAACCCGCCGCCGAAGGGGTCGCCACCCCCAAAATTGGGGTCTACTCCGGCGTGTCCGAATTGGTCATAGCGCGACTTCTTTTCAGGGTCGGAGAGGATTTCATAGGCTTCATTTATTTCTTTGAAGCGCTCCTCAGCCCTCTTATTTCCCGGATTTACGTCAGGGTGGAATTTCTTCGCAAGCCCGCGGTATGCTTTTTTTATTTCATCATCCGAGGCGCTCTTTGATATTCCAAGCGCCTCGTAAAAGTCACGTTTATCTGCCACTTCTCTATTTCCTATTCATCCTTAGGTTCGTCGTCTACTACTTCGTAGTCGGCGTCATAGTATTCGCCGCCTGCGCCATCAGGGCCTGCGCCTGCTGCACCGCCGAAACCTTCGGGGCCGGCTGCTCCATCTTGAGGGGCTGCTTGGGCATAGAGTTTTTCACTAACTGTGTAAAACGCTTTTTCGAGTTCTGCCGCAGCGTCCTTTATGGCTTGGGTGTCAGTGCCTGAGAGGGCTGTCTTAGTTTTGGCAATGGCATCATCAATTTGCTGCTTATCTGCAGCTTCCAGCTTGTCACCCATGTCGTCAAGGGTTTTTTCGCTCTGATATACCAGCTGGTCAGCATGATTGCGTGAATCCGCCTCGTCCTTGCGGGCTGCATCCTCTGCGGCATACTGCTCTGCTTCTGCCACAGCCTTTTCGATATCGTCTTTTGAAAGGTTGCCTGAGGCGGTAATGGTTATGTTCTGCTCCCTGCCTGTGCCGGTATCTTTGGCAGAAACATTTACAATGCCATTGGCATCAATATCAAATGTTACTTCTATTTGCGGAACACCTCTGCGGGCTGGGGCGATGCCATCAAGGTGGAATCTGCCGAGAGACTTGTTGTACTGAGCCATCTCACGCTCACCTTGGAGCACGTTGACTTCGACAGATGATTGGTTGTCGGAAGCCGTTGAGAACACCTGGCTCTTCTTGGTGGGAATAGTTGTGTTGCGTTCAATTAGCTTCGTGAACACTCCGCCCATTGTTTCGATACCCAAGGACAGAGGGGTAACATCCAGCAGCAAAATACCTTCTACATCGCCGCCGAGGACGCCGCCTTGAATTGCAGCACCCGCTGCTACGCATTCATCAGGGTTTATGCCACGGAACGGATCCTTGCCTGTAATTCTTTTAACGGCATCTTGAACAGCGGGGATACGTGTTGAGCCGCCAACGAGAAGAATTTTGGAAAGTTCATTTGCGTTTAGGCCGGAATCTGTAAGGGCTTGGTTGACAGGACCCAGTGTGCGCTCTACGAGATTAGCCGTGAGCTCATTGAACTTCGCCCTTGTAAGTGTGCAGTCGAGATGCTTAGGCCCTGTGGCATCCGCCGTGATGTACGGCAGGTTAATTTGTGCTGTTGTAACGCCTGAGAGGTCGGTCTTGGCTTTCTCTGCCGCTTCGCGCAGGCGCTGCATCGCAATTTTGTCTGAGGAGAGGTCCACGCCGTTGTCTTTCTTAAACTCGCCCAGAAGGAAGTTTACTATGCACTCGTCAAAATCGTCGCCGCCCAGCCTGTTGTCGCCATTTGTCGCCAAAACTTCAATAACGCCATCGCCGATTTCAAGAATTGATACGTCAAATGTGCCGCCGCCCAAGTCGTAGACCATGATTTTCTGATCATGCTCTTTATCAAGGCCATATGCCAGTGCCGCTGCTGTCGGCTCATTTATTATGCGCTTGACATCGAGGCCTGCAATCCTGCCTGCATCCTTGGTCGCTTGGCGCTGCGCATCTGTGAAGTATGCGGGAACTGTGATAACTGCTTCGTTAATTTTTTGGCCGAGATATGCTTCTGCATCTGCTTTTAGCTTCTGTAGAATCATCGCCGAAATTTCTTGAGGGGTGTATTGCTTGCTGTCGATAGACACTTTGAACGCCGTGCCCATTTCGCGCTTAATTGAAGAAATTGTGCGGTCGGGGTTTGTTATGGCTTGGCGTTTTGCTACATGGCCGACCATTCTCTCGCCCTCTGCCGAAAATGCCACCACTGACGGGGNTGTACGGTTTCCCTCTGCATTTGCTATAATAACGGGCTCCCCGCCTTCAATAACTGATACACATGAATTTGTTGTACCTAAGTCAATTCCTATAATTTTTCCCATGATTTGTTCCTCCTAGTTATATTTAGTTTGCTACTACTACTGTAGAGAATCTGATTACCTTGTCGCCCAGCATAAAGCCTTTTTGGAACTCCTGCGCGATGATTTTTTCGCCGAGTTCGGGATCTTCAATGGACATAACTGCGTTGTGGCGGTTGGGGTCAAAGGGTTCGCCCACTGCGGGAATTTGCTTTACATCAAGGCTGTCGAGAATTTCTGTCAGATTGTTCATAGTCATCTCTATGCCCTTGTAAAACGCCTCGTCGCTGCACTCTGTCTTGAGTGCGCGTTCGAGATTATCATAAACCGGCAGCAGCCGGGTAATCGCGTCTGTGCGTGCGTCGCGGTATGTCGTTTCGCGCTCTAACTTGCTTCTCTTACGGAAGTTGTCATATTCGGCTGCCAGGCGCAGATACTTTGTGCGCTCAGCCTCCAGCTCTGCGGATAATCCACCCTGCGCTTGCTCTGGCCCTGATTGAGAGGCCGGATCTTCTTCACCGTCCAGCTCTATGTCAATCTGTGAGGCTTTTTTCTTAGCCGAGGGTGGGGGCGCGTCTTCGACGAGTTCGGCGGTGACTTCCTCTAAGGGTTCTTCGGTTTTGCGTTTTTTCTT
>WQRL01000095.1 GCA_009786775.1 Oscillospiraceae bacterium | reverse complement strand
GGGTTCAGATTTTGCCCGAACAACATATACAGATGCAATAGAGATTCTTCTGCAAAGTGGAGAAGATTTCCAGTTTCCTGTATCATGGGGCTGTGACTTGCAGACAGAACATGAGCGCTATCTCACAGAGAAGCACTTTAAGAAGCCTGTGTTTGTCACTAATTATCCCAAAGATATCAAGGCCTTCTATATGCGCCTCAACGATGATGGCAAGACAGTAGCTGCAATGGACTTGCTGGCTCCGGGCATAGGTGAGATTATCGGCGGCAGCCAGAGGGAGGAGCGCCTGGAGCTTCTTGAAGCCCGCATTGAAGAGATGGGGCTAGACAAGCAGGCCTACTGGTGGTACCTTGATCTGCGCCGCTACGGCGGCACAAAGCATGCTGGTTTCGGACTGGGCTTTGAGCGTCTGCTAATGTACCTAACCGGAGTTTCCAACATCCGCGATGTAATTCCATTCCCCAGAACCACAGGCTCGGCTGATTTTTAGAAAAACACTTTCCGCGCTCCTGCCTCCCGTAGGAGCGCGTTTTTTTACCTGGTAAAGTAGAGGGGGAGAACTTTATTATTGGCCTATTCTGGGGTATAGAGAGTGTTTTTGCAAATAGTGTAGCTCACGCTGTATTTTTGCACAAGTAAAGCTCTAAAAATAAAGCAACTCGTCGAAAATGAAAGAAAAGCAGAGTTTGCGTGAGATAGTTGCGGATTTTCGCAAGCGAAAGGTCAGGGAAGGTCAAAAACGAATGTTGCGGACGTCGGAGAGTATAGCTATAATAAGAAAGGTCAAAGATAGTCAAAGTCAAAACGACGCACAAGCGAAATAAGTTCAAGGCCAAGACTGTGCAAAAAGAGAAGGGGAGAAAAGAAATGGGAATAAGTGATACGATAGCGGTCTTTATTGACCAAATGCTCAGAGATATGGATGGAGTTGCGGAGCTGCAGCGGTCTGAGCTTGCGAGCAGGTTTAACTGTGTGCCAAGCCAGATTAATTATGTGATTTCCACCAGGTTTTCACCGGAGCATGGCTACATCGTGGAGAGCAGGCGCGGCGGCGGCGGATATATAAGGATATCCAGAGTTGCGGCAGATTCCCAGATGCTCATCATGCACACCGTAAATGCAATCGGAGGAAGAATTGACTTAGGAACCGTCGCTGCGCTTGTGGCAAATTTACGCCATAACGAAATTCTAAGCGAATCAGAAGCCGGGTTGGTTCTCTCTGCCGTAGGAAATAATGCCTTGCGGTCAGTGCGGCCTGAAGACCGTGATGTTCTGCGGGCGGGTATCTTGAAGCAAATGTTAATCAACACAGTCAAAAATGATGTCTAAAAATGGAGGTATTTATTATGAAATGTCAAATGTGTGGAAAAAGTGAAGTGAATTTTCACTATACATCAAATATTAATGGAACAACAACGCAAACAACCCTCTGCTCGGAATGCGCAGCAAACTCAGGATACAACTTTGGCAGCTTCTTTGAAATTGATAGTTTTTTCCCAATTATGAGTGGACGTAATATGCGTAGCTTAATGCAGATGCCATCTCCCGGTTTTAATATGCCTATGCAGTTGACTCTGCGCCCTGTAGCAAAAAGCCATGCCCAAAGCGGAACGTGCGCTTGTAGCACAGGGCAGCAGGCACAAGGATCTTGTGGGGTGCAAGCACCGCAGCTTCAAGTTGATGAGGTCATGATGAAACGGCGCGAGCTGCACAAGCAAATGCGCGAGGCTGCACAAAGCGAAGATTTTGAAAGAGCGGCCAAGCTCCGCGACGAAATTAAGGAATTGGAATCATAATGTCAGTAAAAAACCGAAACGGAGGTGGTTACAATGAGATTTGACGACAGATTTACTCAAGGGGCAAAGAAATCCCTTGAACTAGCCCAGTCTGCTGCAACTGAAATGGGGCACAGCCTCATAGGAAGTGAGCACATTTTGTTGGGCCTTGCACGTGAAACAGGCGGTGTTGCCGCAAAAGTTCTGCTGGATGCGGGTCTTGAACCCGGGCTTCTAAATGATTTAGTTGTAAAGCATACAGTTAAGGGCGGGCAGCCGGGCGTAAAGCTAGCGGGCCTATCGCCGAGAGCTAAAAGCATTTTGGAGATTGCAACACTTGAAGCAAACAGGTTAGGTCACAATTATGTGGGCACTGAGCATATCCTCATGGGCCTGCTCAGGGAATATCAGAGCACAGGGGCGAACCTTCTCACCATGACGGGAGTGTCACTTAACGACCTATACACAGATGTAATAAATAAAATAAGCACAAATATGTATAGCTCTGCCAAGGTTTCTGATAAAGGCAAGCAGGAAAGCGAAGCCAAGATGCTTGACCAGTTTAGCACCGATCTTACAGAGCTTGCCCAAAAAAGCGCATTAGACCCGGTAATTGGCCGGGAAAATGAGATTCAAAGAGTCATTCAAATTCTTTCCAGGCGGACAAAAAATAACCCGGTTCTAATAGGTGAGCCAGGTGTGGGCAAGACGGCTATTGCCGAAGGATTGGCACAGAGAATAATAGCAGGGGATGTGCCGGAAACACTGCTGGGTAAGCGCGTGGTTACGTTAGATATGACAGGTATGGTGGCAGGCACCAAGTACCGTGGTGACTTTGAAGAGCGCATTAAGGCTGCTATTGAGGAAGTCCGGAAGGCGGGGGATATAATACTCTTTATTGATGAGCTGCATACAATTATAGGAGCTGGTGCTGCGGAAGGGGCGATGGATGCCGCGAACATAGTAAAGCCAATGCTGGGCCGCGGGGAACTGCAAATTATCGGCGCAACTACGCTAAACGAATACAGGGCTCATGTGGAAAAAGATGCGGCCTTGGAAAGGCGTTTTCAGCCTGTTATGGTAAATGAGCCCACACAGGAGGAATCCATAAGCATTCTAAAGGGGCTTGCGGATAAATATGAGGCTCACCACAAACTGAAAATTACTCAGGAAGCTATTGAAGCTGCAGTTACCATGTCGAGCAGGTATATAAGCGACCGTTATTTGCCGGACAAGGCTATTGACTTAATTGACGAAGCAGCTTCAAGGGTGAGGCTGGAAAAACTCAGAAGGCCTTCTGTGCTCAAGGAGCTTGCAGCTAAGAAAGAGGCTCTGGCCAAGGACAAGGAAGAGGCCATACGCAGCCAGAACTTCGAAAGTGCAGCAATTGTGCGCGATAAGGAGAAGGAGCTTGAGAGAGAGCTTGAGGCCGCAGGAAAGAAATGGGAACTATCAATGAGCGGTGACACCAAAAGTGTGCAGCCGGAAGATGTTGCCGAAGTTGTGGCCGAATGGACGGGCGTTCCTGTCAGGAGCATAACTCAAGACGAAAGCCAGCGTCTGCTTCAGATGGAAGAGCTCTTGCACCAGAGGGTTGTGGGGCAAGACGAGGCAGTTTCAGTTGTGGCAAAAGCACTCAGGCGCAGCAGGGTTGGGCTCAAAGACCCCAAACGTCCGATTGGTTCATTTTTATTCCTTGGGCCGACAGGCGTAGGCAAGACCGAGCTCTGCAAAGCACTGGCCGAGGCTATGTTTGGTGATGAAAATGCCATGCTGCGTATTGACATGTCAGAGTACATGGAAAAACATACCACATCGAAGCTCATAGGTTCTCCGCCAGGGTATGTCGGTTATGATGATGGGAGCAACCTAGCAGAAAAAATTCGCAGAAAGCCGTATTCCGTAGTGCTCTTTGATGAAATAGAGAAGGCGCATGAGGATGTGTTTAACATAATGCTCCAAATAATGGAAGATGGCATTTTGACCGATTCCCAAGGGCGCAAAATCGACTTCAAAAACACAATAATCGTAATGACCTCAAACGCCGGAGCGCGAAATATCACCGAAAAGCGCACTAAGCTAGGCTTTAATTCAGACGGCGGGGATGATGAGGCAATCGGATACGAGCAGATTCACGCTGCGGTTATGGACGAGGTGAAGCGTGTGTTCAAGCCGGAATTTCTAAACCGGATTGACGACATGATTGTGTTTCACAAGCTCAGCAAGGATAACATAGGAGAAATCTGTGTGAAGATGCTGGATTTACTCAAAGGGAGGCTTAAGGCTCTGGGCATAACCATGAGCGTAGAGGATTCCGCAGTGGAGCTTCTCTCCGAGCTCGGATATGACCCGGTATATGGTGCGCGCCCGCTGCGCAGGGTTATCAGAAGCAATGTGGAGGACATAGTTTCCGAGAAAATGCTTGAGGGAGATTTCAAAGATGGCGACGAACTGACCCTCAAGGCGGCAGATGAAAAAATAGATATTACAAAAGCAGCGGGGTAGTGCGTAAGCACTATCCCCTTTGCCCTCTATACAGAATTGGCCTGTATATGTTATACTGCGCTTAACGAAAAAATAGATTGGATGATATACAAATGATAACAGTTAATAATCTAAACATGTCCTTCGGTGCGGACACTCTCTTTTCCCAGGTGGATTTGCAGTTTACGGCGGGCAACTGCTATGGAGTAATCGGCGCTAATGGTTCAGGCAAGTCAACCTTCCTGAAAATTTTGGCAGGGGAAATTGATTACACTTCGGGAAGCATTGACCTAAAACCCGATGTGCGCATGTCTGTGCTCAAGCAGGACCAGAATATGTATGACGAATTTTCTGTCATCAATACGGTGATTATGGGAAATCAGCGCCTGTACGAATGCGGTAAGGAAAAGGATGAACTGTACCTAAAGGAGGACTTCTCTGACGAGGATGGCATCCGTGCGGCAGAACTTGAGGAAGAATACGCAGAACTCGGCGGCTGGGAGGCGGAATCAGATGCCTCACAGCTATTGCAGGGGCTTGGGATTCCTACTGATTTGCACGAAACCAAAATGAGTGAAATGGAGCCGCGCCAAAAGGTGAAGGTGCTGCTGGCCCAAGCTCTTTTCGGAACTCCCGACATAATTTTGCTCGATGAGCCAACCAATAACTTGGATGTAAATTCCGTGGTGTGGCTTGAAGATTTTCTCATGGACTATGAGGGCACTGTAATAGTCGTAGCCCATGACCGCTACTTCCTAAATACAGTTTGTACCCACATGGTAGATATCGACTATGGAAAAATTAAAATGTATGTGGGTAACTATGACTTCTGGTATGATTCCAGCCAGCTTGTGCAAAAGTTAATTAAGGAAAAAAACAAAAAAGGTGAGGACAAAATCCGTGAGCTGGAAGAATTTGTCCGGCGGTTTTCTGCAAATAAATCCAAGTCCAAACAGGCCACCTCAAGAAAGAAGCTCATAGAGAAAATCAAAATTGAAGAAATGCCCGCCTCATCCCGGAAATACCCGTGGGTAGGTTTTAAGATGGAACGGGAGCCGGGAAAGGACAGGCTTTTTGTCACAGATGTTTCAAAGACCGTGGATGGGGTGAAACTTCTTGACAAAGTGAGCTTCATCATGGGCAAAGAAGACAAAATCGCCTTCATAGGCGATAATGAAAACGCTATAACCACAATGTTCAAAATCCTGGCAGGGGAAATGGAGCCTGACGAAGGCGAGATTAAGTGGGGAGTTTCCACCACTCAGGCGTACTTCCCTAAGGATAACACAGAGTACTTCAGCGATAATGAACTGGAGCTAATCGACTGGATCCGCCAATACTCCGAAGATAAGCGCGAGAGCTATGTACGCACGTTTTTAGGGCGCATGATATTTACCGGGGACGATGTATACAAGCTGGTAAAGGTTTTGTCCGGCGGCGAGAAGGTGCGCTGTATGCTCTCAAAATTAATGCTTTCGGGTGCAAGCGTCCTGCTTTTAGACCAGCCCACGAACCATCTTGATCTTGAGAGCGTCCAAGCCTTAAATAACGGCCTTGAGGATTTTGGCGGCAATGTGCTCTTTACAACCCACGATCACCAGCTTATCCAGACTGTGGCAAACCGTATCATTGAGATTAAAGACGGCGGAATTATCGACCGTGCCATGACCTATGATGAGTATGTGGAGTCAATGAAGGTGGATGTGCAGCACTAACTAAACTTCAAACTTATATCCAGAGCCCTGACTGTGTGGGTGAGGGCACCGATGGAGATGAAGTCAACGCCTGTTTCGGCGACAGCCCGGAGGTCACGGCCGCCCATGTTGCCTGAAGCCTCTGTGAGGGCACGGCCGGCGATAAACCCCACGGCTTCGCGCATGGCATCCAGTGTCATATTGTCGAGCATTATTATATCCGCACCTGCTGCGACAGCCTCCTTAATTTGCTCAAGGCATTCCGTTTCGACTTCGATTTTCAAGGTCTGAGGGCAGTTATCCCTGGCGAGTTCAATAGCCTTAGCAATTCCGCCCGAGGCTACGATGTGGTTATCTTTTATGAGCACCCCGTCGGAAAGGTTAAAGCGGTGATTTGAGCCTCCTCCACAGCGGACGGCGTATTTGTCCAGTACCCGCATGCCCGGTACGGTTTTCCGAGTATCTACGATTTTAGCATTTGTTCCTTTTATAGCCTTTACAGCTTCTGCTGCTGCGGTTGCAACGCCCGACATGTGCTGCATTATGTTAAGGGCGGTGCGCTCTCCGGTCAAAATACTGCGGGAGGGGCCTTTTATCTCAGCCACAACATCCCCTGCACTGACCTCGGTTCCATCTGTAACTTTGGGCGTGAGGCAGACTCTTGAATCAAGAAGCTCAAACACCCGCCTTGCAACATCCAGCCCGCAGATAACCCCTGATTCTTTGGCCTTAAAAAAACCTTCCGAAGTAGCATTTTCAGGTACGCAAGAAACAGTGGTAACATCGCCGGTTCCAATATCTTCACGCAAAGCCGAAAGCAAGAAGCCGT
>WQRL01000094.1 GCA_009786775.1 Oscillospiraceae bacterium | reverse complement strand
GCCGTGACCTGTGTTACAGTCGGCGCAGGGGTAGGCGGCGGGGGCGGCGTTGGCAAATTGCGGGTTATGGTGCGTGTTACAGGAGTTTGGCCCTCTTGGGTAAATGTAAATTCATTGACGCCCGGCGCCACAGGCACATGCACAAAGAAAAATCCTTCAACAGTGCGGTCTCTGACCAAGTTGCCATTTACGAACAGCCGCTCATTGGGGTCGCTAGTCCCTGTTATGTTAAACCCGCGTGTCGCTGTGAGCTCCGCTTCTATGGTTGCATTGTTTGCAGGGGTTCCGATAGATAGGGTATCCAAAATAATTACAGGCTCACGTATGACCATTGTGTCATCTAAGTCGAAATAAAAATCCCTTATTGCGTCACCGACTGCGCCTCTTAGATGGTTGCTTCGGAAAAACACGCTTCCCTGCGCCACATCAGAATCAGTTACCATCTGCATTTGACGCACCATTTCACCCTGCCAGTTAGGCCCGTGGTTATCCTCTTCACGCCAGGCCGCATGGCCTATTATAAGATCCACATCGCTATCGCGGCACAAATCTTCCCACCAAGTGAAAACAGCTTCAAAATCGGCGATGGCAAAGCCTATATACCAGTATATCTGCGGCATTATGTAATCCACCATTTCATCGGTGACCCAGAGCCGGGTATCGGCGTAGAGGGCGTGGAAAGATTCCATCCCCCTAGTTGTAGGCACGCCCAGAGGATGGCTTGTTTCGTTTTTCCATATGGCTGTCGGAGAGATGCCCCATGTTACATCTCTGTCAAGCTCTTCGTTGAGGCTGCGGATTTTCGACTGGATATCCCTTACCAAAGTGTTGACATTCTCACGCCGCCAGTAGTGTAGGTCCATTCCGTCACCATAGCGCTCAAAAGATGCTGCATCATCGAAGTTAGTATCCGGATAGAAATAGTCATCGAAATGAATGCCATCCACAGCGTAGTTTCTAATGAGATTTTCAATCCCGTCAATTATAAGCTGCCTTGCCTCAGGCAAGCCGGGGTCGAGGAACAGCCCGCTGCGCCCATTATTGTCTGTCCAGCCCACAGCTAATTCGGGGCGCAGGCGCACCGGATGGTTTTCGTACAAGGTGTTGGGGTCGGATGAGTTTGTTATGGTGTGTATGATTCTGTAAGGGTTAATCCATGCGTGTAGTTCAAGATTGTTTGCGTGGCTGACTTCAATCCAGTAAGCCAGGGGGTCAAAGTCCGAAATTCCCACGCCCTGAGTTCCCGACAGCCAGTGGCTCCACGGGAAAATATCCGACTCATAAAAAGCATCCCCTGTCGGCCGCACTTGGAAAATAATGGTATTTAAGCCGAGTTCCACAGTCCGTGCCACTATTTCATCTATTTCTTGCTTCATCGCCTCGGCAGAAATCCCCGGGGCTGTTGGAAAATCAAGATTAATTACTGTGGTTACCCAAACCCCGCGAAACTCACTGGGCAAAACCTCAAAAATCGGCTGAGCTTCATATGGCTCTTCTTCGCCGCCGGGTGATGGTGTGTAAATATCAAAGGAAATGGGCATAGCTTCAGCCCCCCGTGCATAATAGGGCGGCGCACCGGGAGCACCTGCAATGTTATAAATTAAGAAGATGCCACTGCCGATTAGGGCGCACATCAGCAGCGCAGAGATTATTAAGCGGCTTTTTGTTTTCAACTTCACCTATCCTATCACTACGCAGAATTGGCCTCATTTAATAAGTGTAGGGCCAGCCACGGAATTTGCATATATTTAACAGTAGGATTGTATCATAAAAGTATCAGTCAAGGCAATAGCCGATGGCCCACAGAAATTAGCAGGGGGTGCTGCAAAATGCAGCACCCCTTCCCTTTGCTTTGCCTTGCTGCGCTGATTACTTCACCTCGGGCACTGCGCTTTCGTCTTTGATTACTTGCCGGACAATTCCTTCAGGCACTCCTGTGAAGTTTATGTTCTTGGTGGTTTTAGCCTCGAAAGTTTCGGCTCTTACAATTTCTGTGAGATCCACACCTGTAGCAGCCTTGACAGTGTCGAAAGCCCGAGCCATTGCTATGGGTACGTTTTCGGTCATGCCTGCCACACCTTGGCCGTCGCTGCCGAAAATTGTAACTTTGTCAATTCTCGACATAGGCTCTGCCACACTTTTGGCAATTTCAGGCAATCTGTTTACAATCATTTCAATTACGGCAGCCTCGCCGTATTGCTTCATGGCCTCGGCCTTTTCCCTAATCGCTTCGGCTTCCGCTACGCCCCGGGCTCTGACCGCTGCGGCCTCGGCTTCACCGCGGAGCCTTGTGGCTTCGGCTTCTTTTTCGGCTTCAAGTCTCTTCGCTTCCGCATCTTGAGTTCTCCTAAACAGCTCGGCCTGCGCTTCAATTTTCTTGGCCTCGGCCTCTTGGGTTCTCTGGAACAGCTCCACCTCTGCCTCCTGCTCCTTGCGGTATCTGTCGGCATCCGCCTGTTTGCGGACTTCTGCGTTTAGGGCGCGCTCTTTGACTTGCGCTTCTTTTTCCTTGAGCTCTACTTCGCGCTCTGACTTTGCAATCTCAGCGTCAACTGAGGCTGCTTCAATGGTTTTCCGCTGGGTTTCCTGCTCAATTTTAAATGCAGCTTCTGCCTTAGCTTTTTCGGTGTCGGAGATTTTTTTCAGCTCCGCCTGCCTTATTTCAAGCTCATTATTTCTCTGGGCAATTTCAAGTTCCGCTATGACACGGGCATCGTTTGCTTCCTTGGCCGCCCCTGCTTCCGCAACTTGAATATCTCTCTTAGCCTTGGCTTTGACAATGGCTGCTTTTTTTGTAATCTCCGCCGTATTGTATGCACCTAGGTTTTCAATCAGTTTCTGGTCGTCTGTGACGCTTTGAATGTTGCAGGTTACAATTTCGACGCCCAGCGCCTTCATATCCGCATCTGCAGCATTTTTGATTTCTGCGCTAAATCTTTCCTTATTTTGGGAAAGCTCTTCCAGTGACAAGCTGCCGACGATTTCTCTCATATTGCCTTGTAGCGAATCCTGTAGATCCTGAATAATCATTTCCGGACTCTTGTTGAGAAAGTTCTTCATGGCAAGGTCAAGGGTGTCCGATTCCGGACATATGCGCACTTTGATTACAGCGTCAATATTTACGTTAATAAAGTCTTTTGTCGGAATTGACCTGCTGATAACGGGGACTGTGACCTGTTTTAGATACAGGCTGTCAGTTCTTTCAAGAAACGGAATCCTTATACCGGCTTTTCCTATGAGCATTTTGGGCTTTTTGCGCAGGCCTGAAATAATAATCGCTTTGTCAGGCGGCGATTTCACGTAGCCTAGTAAACATATTACTACTATAATTATCACAGGAATCAAAATCAAATACATTAAATCCATAGCACATTTTCCTTTGCCTTAAAATATTTTTCTCGTCATATTTGCCACCGAATCTCTCTATTGCTTTATCTCTTTATCTCTTTTGAGCAAATGCGCTTCCCCAAACGCAAAGCTCAGCTTGCATTTAGCCGTCCACCTCCTTTGGCACAAATAAATTTCTTTCCCCTCGGACATATCCGAATCTATAAAATAGCTCCTCGGCGCGTTTCTTTAGGTCCTGTAGCTTCACAAGTTCCGGTACGGCACGGTATGTCTCTGCCGTATCGCCCGCAATCCGGTAGCCTGCGTGCCCAATGTATCTCACAACATCCACCGGCACAAGACTTTCAAACATGCGCAAGGATTTATCTATCTCCGTAAGAAATAGCATCAGCTTCTCGTCTTCTTTGGTCTTTGAAAGTAGCTCAGGCTTTTTTCCGAGAAGTTCTAAGCTGATTTTCGCTTCGGCTGCATCTACATAAACAGCCTTTGCCTGCCTGGCAGATTTTACAGACTCCACAAATTCATCATAAAATTCCAAAATAGCATAAAGCCCTTGCAGGTGCAGTAAAAAAACTTCCTCAAAAGGGCTCTTGCAGGTAATTAGGCCGTCAGGCGAAGTGCGTTCACTGCGTTCCTTCATATACTTCTGATAGGCCCGCGAGTTCGTTGTTATGTACCTGGCGACACTCTGGGGGATAACATCTGCTTCATCGGGAGAAAGGTCAATCCGCGGAAAAAACTCACGCAAGCTTTCCCTAACCTCCGGCGGTATATTCGCATTGTCCTCAGCGGTCCATTTGTCAACTATTGCAGCCGCATCGTCTTCGGGCTGCCAGTAGTCTTGCAGCGTAAGTTTTGTCATAGCCATCACCCCTGTGTACAATCGCCGTATTCTATCACAGTTTCATCTGCTTATTCAAGGTTAATTTCGTTAATATGCGGTGCAAAAAGTTAAAAACCCTAAACTCTAAAATTAAAGCGTAAAGGCGCGGATGCGCATTGCGCATCCGCGTATTTTGCAAGCTGCCTTTAATTTCTGCTTGGGCTTTTCCCTATTTCGCTTCGGCCGCCTGCGCCTGACTTCGTTATGGGTTTATTGTCAGAACTGCATTAGCCCCTACAGCCATGTACTCCCTTACACCCACGTTCTGTACTAGGGTCCCTTCTGCTGTAAATGTGCCTGGATTTACTACGCGGGCGTAATAGTGATAGGTTCTCCGTCTGCCTCTGGAGGTTGAATTGGAATCAAAAAATGTAACCCGCTGACCTTCGGTCCGGGCAAATGCCAGTAGGCCTGAACCTCCTGTCCTTCCGTCGAACCGCGCCGAATGGGGTAAATGCACAAGGCCTGCCGGAAGAAAATCAGTCACCACATATGAACCGCCCAGGGAGCGCGCGGAGTACTCAATAGTAATCTGAACGCGTACCAAGTCACCCTGCTCAAAGGTGTTGCTGCTGATGTTTGACCCCGCCCTGAAAAACTCGCGCCGGACTACTATGTCATTTTCCACAGTGCTAAAGTCCTCAAGAGCAGTACGCACCACCGATACAGCACCCACATCGCCTGTCACTGAAACAATGTTAAACTCACTTATATTCATAGCCGGAATGCGCAGTCTAAACGACCTTCTGTTTCCAAGGTCCCTAGTCACAGTTTCACCAAAAAGGGTATAGGTTATGGAGGCTGTCACCGCTTCGCGGTTTACTATTTCATGAGAAATGAACTTCAGGCGCTCCACATTCATCCGTAGGAAGCCATCATGGTAAGACACATCATGCCGCCGGTATCTCATGGAGTATTCAAACATCCCGGTGCTCTCTGGAAGCCCAAGCTGTGCCGCCAGCAGGGCGGTGACAGATGTGGCATCCAGTATTTGTGCGCGGTTAGCCCCGTCGTTTACCCTGTAAAGTGACGCCAGAGCTTGAACATGCGGTGCAATGCGTTCATTGTAGAGTGTTAGGGCCATCTGTCTCTCACCCAGCGCGGCAAAGCCCAGGGCTATATATGCAGTGTTTCTAACCGATAGGCCTTCGAGTTTCGCATAGCTTTGCAAGTCCAGCAGCACAGGCTCTCCGAGCATAGCAAGGCCGTATAGGGCAAGCATCCTATTGTCGGTTTCTGATGAGTGGAAANCCCGCCGCAAGTAGCCTGTGAGGGCAGGCAAATTCACATCCTCTTTTATAAACGGCAGAAGCATAACTGTGGTTTGAAGCTCGGCATATGCATACGGCAAAATAGCGATTCCGCCCATATCCGCCCCGTGGCTAATCTGGTAATCCAGCAGGTCAACACTGCCCACTGCATCAAACAATTCGATATCAGGAAAATGTGTTTCAATAAGCCTCGTGGCTTCCCTGCGTGTCACAAAACCTTCAATTCTGGCTCCACTGCCCCACCAAGTATTGCGCAAGGCAAATAGGTCACTTAAAAAAGTGCCTCGTCCGCGGTCAGTAAATGTTATGTCAGTAAGCCCTCCTGGATTTACACCAAAGACAGTGCCCGCAGTGACTTCATAGAATACCGCCGTATCCACTTGGCGGTGGGAATCTAAAACAGTATACGCATGCCTTACGGCATCGCTGTGTCCTGCGACGGTGGCGCGTATTGTCAGGCTGCCTGCCCCTTGCTCTGCTTTCTCCCACAGGGGTATGTTCACGCGGGCAAATGAAGTTCCCGTAGCCCTGCGTATATCATCTGGCGCACTGTCGCGCCAAACTTCAAAGTTTACAGTTTCGCCGCCTGTTAGGGCAGTGCCGTAGACATTGACTCCTATATACGGCCTGTCCCCCACAAGGAATGTGCTGCTAAGCGAATAGTGCAAGAACATGGGCTGTGTCACACGAAGGTTTGAAACGGAGTTTCCTGCATATAGGTCGTCACTTATGGCCGATGCTGTTACCCGCCAAGAGGTTATGTTATGCGGCAGGCGGAATGTAAAGCTGCCTTGGCCACGGGAATCCGTGCGCAGGCTCTGAAATGTGGCTGTGTCTTCAAACCTCTCACGCACAACGGCTGCGGCCTCTTCGGCCATGCCTGGCCCAGACGGGGATGGTGCAGCCATAGCCGGTGTTTCAGCCTCACCATCTGCAAGAAAACCCTCAACCTCGACACCATCACTGACAAATGTCCTGTGGGTTGACATGCTAAACCTCAGGTTGTCGCTCACCCCCCGATACAGCATCGACAGAGTATTGACTTCATATTCCCTCAGTGCAAAAAGAGCTTCATCAACAATGCTTATGTTAACATTTGCAGCTTTAGGGTTACCGTCAGTATCTGTTGTCCGCACAGTAACCGTCACTTCGTCCCCGGGCCTGTAGCTTTCGCCTGCGGAGATTTCGATGTCAATTAAGCGGGTTCGGGGATTAAATCGCAAATGCTGGGCCATCCGCCAACCGCTGTAATATGTATGCCCGTTAAAATGAATCGCTACCACCCTCGCGTTGGGCACATGTGACTCATCAAAGGTAAATGTTAAGGGATTTGCGCC
>WQRL01000093.1 GCA_009786775.1 Oscillospiraceae bacterium | reverse complement strand
ACCGGCCACAGCACCTAAGACCGCCCCCAGAACATAGAGCGCCGCCAAAAACGGGAGCTGCCCGGTAAACGAAATCCCGGCAGCCGGCATCGCAATAAATGCCACAATAACCCCGCAGGCCACCACCACAGCATGCTCTGTACTGAGCATGGTCCGGGTCCGCCTCCGGCCATATCCCAGCACCCGCAGTATGGCCGCAATCCTCGCACTCTGCATGAGCAGCAGCAGAGCCAGTGCAGCGCCGATTACTACAGACACAGCTATGACAACAGGATACAAAAGCACCATCAGGGCAAGATTTTGCTCCATCTGTCCTGCAACAATCCGCAATTCTTCATCTCTAAGCACCGAATCCAGACCCATAAAAGTGCTCTGCCGCCCGCCGCGTATTATGGCCTGCACCTCATCTCTGACAAGCTGCAAATCTCTGTTATGCGCAGGATCAACTTCAAATTCAAAAGTTATATAACTCATTCTGTCCCCTCGGATGGACTGAAATGCCTCCATTGGAATGAGCACAGCATTTCTGCCTTGAGGGTGTGCAATATTGCCGTTATGCCAGCCTATAACTTGCACCGGAACCTCAACTTGCTCCGCCCCTGTCCAAACAGCCGGGAAATAATGTCCTAAAAACGCCATATCCCCAACATTTAGCTCCCGCCGCACTAAAGTGAGGTCTGAAACTATAACAGGGATGGGCGATTTGAGGCTTGGGTCATTGTACACGAAGTCCTCACGGCTAAAGCCTGCCCCAAACTGGATATCCAGCGGGTCAGTAACAACACCTAAGCCCATCTCTTCAAAGTCAAAAAGTCCGGCTCCCGCTATATCGGGCATTAAGTCCCCTGGCTGCTCGCCATTTCTCTCTAGAAATATATCAAAATCATTAAATGCAAAAATCGGGTCAGTCCTAAGTTCAGCTACGCCGAGAAGCTCATGGCGTATATAATGCCAGAACTCATCCCAAAACTCACCTTGTTCCCCCACGGGGAAGTTCCCGTCCTCACCGGGGTGTATGAGGAAAAAGTCTGAGAACTGAGCCTCTATGTAGTAGTTCTTAAACAGCCCTGACCTGCTCAAATTCTCATAAGTGTAATTTAGGACAGTGAGATTTGCCCCGCCCCCCGCATGCAAAAACGGATTCGAGGCCATTAACTCTCCTGATACAATTGTTGTGTCATAAAGGCGGTCAACCTCTCTTTGCGTGCTGACCATGGTCTGCTGCAAAAGCCCAAGAGCAACGATGAACAGCACGGCCGTCCCCGCAGTAAGCGCCGTTTTCAGCGGTGAACGCATGATGTGCCTTATAATAAACTGAGCACTAGCCGCAAGCCGCCGCTTGGCAGATGTGCCTTGTGCTAAAGCAGCGCCGTGCTGGCTCTGAGGCTGGGAGCTACTTAGCTGCGCCGCACTTTGCTGCCCGTGGGGGTTCCCAGCTCCAGGCATTCTTCCGCTGGCGGCACTTATACCTTCGCCTGCCTGCTGGCCTGGCACAAAACTTCTATCCTCGCTGCTGCGCAGATTTTCCTTAGCCGCAGGAACCTTTACGCTTCTGCCCTGTAGCAGTTCCAGCACAGGGAGCTTCGCCGTACGCGCAGCACCTGCACCGACCATGACAAGCATGATGCAAGTCATTAGTCCCAGTTGCAGCGCAAGCCAGCCTTGCGAAATCTCTATTGCGGCGTAACCTCCGTAATAGGCATTAGTGTACAGTTCAAATTCAGCAAATGCCCCGATTGTATTCGCCGCCTCATTTAACGCGAGTATCCACCCTGCTGTGCCCCCAAGCACTATGGCCGGAACTGCAAAAAGTGCCGCCGGCGAGCACATCTGTCTCACAGCTGTCTTCGCAGGCAGCCCCAAGGCTCTTGCTATGGCGAAATCCTTGCGTCTTTGCCCCAGGTACAAAAATGATACCAGTGAGAGCAGCAAAACCAAAACCACAACAAATATGGCCGCATTGACAGTCGCCGAGAGCATAACTGGCTCGGCTGAAAGCCAGAAATTAGCCGCACCTGAGGGCATCAAATGCGCAATAATCCCCAGTTCCTCCAACTGCACCCTTACCTCCTGCAAAAATGCGCTCTCATTTCTAGTATCGGCAAGCTCAAAGCTATACCAGAGATCCCACAGGTACAAGTCATACCCCCGAAGCTCATCGGCAGGCATAAAACCCTCCGGCAGAAGCGAGTCGGGAATATAGACGTAATTGCTCAAAAGCGCAGGAATATAGCTCATTGACCAGTCCCCTGCCCAAGTTTCGCTCTGGAGTTTCCGGTAAGTTCCTACGATTTCAAGTTCAAGTTTTTCAACAATAAATTCATCCGGGTCTCCCAGGATGGCAAAATCCAGAAAACCGTCGCGGAATACGAAGTTTTCATGGCGGTGGGCCATCGCTGTCAGGTCCATTGCGCCAAAGAGCATTGCGGTGTTCAGATTTACAATTCTCTGATTACCCGGAACACTCACGGTTATAGTGTCCCCCACGCTAAGCCCACGCATTTGTGCAAGACGCTGATGAATTACCGCCACAGGCCTGCCCAGCAGATAGTCCTCATGGTCTATAAACCTGCCGCTCACCAGGTCAATACTCCCCATGCCCTCTCTTGTGAGGGGCATGGCTGTCATGTCAGCAGTTGTGCGCAGCCACAGGACACTTGCGTTGTAGTTACTTTGCCCGATGCCCGCAGCAATTTCTTCCATGCCCGGAGCAGTAAAGTCAATAGGCCCGCCGGGGGCATGTAGATACATCAGCCCATCTTCTGTGAGCGGGTGCATGTACAAGATGTGCGCAGCTCCATAAAATGACGGCGGAGTGGCGGTCATCCCCCTGCCATGTGTTGAAACCCAGTAAAAAGCGGCGCGGATGAAGTATCTCTCACCTTCAACCATGTTCTCGAGAGGGTTTTCTGTAGCATCAAGATCCATATACCACCGCACACGGGTTTCCCTTGTACGCGGATCTCCGCCATAAGCATGTTCCAGATAACCCGCTTCCACTTCATCGACAATAGCCCGCAGCTCCACAAAGTGGCCTGTAGCCGGGTGGTTGAACACCGTCATCCTGTCAAGCGTGAAGTAGAAATACGAAAAAACATCCCTCTGCGGAACCGGGATATGCGACACCTCAAGCCCTGTTAGGATATGACCTCCGTCACCTACCCTGCCGCCCGTGTTGGTATTGTGCATCCCGTGCAACACAGCCTCAGCGCCCCGCCTTCTGTCCTCAAAACCCACATAGCGGCTGGCTCCGACTATATCTGCCCCCTCTAGAATGTTGCCATAAGGGGCATCCCGGAGATTCAAAAAGCCAATGGAGCGGAAGTTTTCCGCAATGGAATCTATCCTATCCCTGACTATCACAAACTCAGTACTCCGCAGCACAAATGCAAAGGCCGCAGCCGCTATAATCAGGAAGAAAATAAAAGTCCTGACCTTCTGCCTTAGAACCGACTTCATGAACACATTGAGTTTTTCTGTTTTTCTATTCATCCAACCACCTCTTTAACGCACTAAACTGTAGCTATATTTTATCAAAATTTGCCTCATTTTTCAACGGCAATGTTTCAAATATAGTGACATAATATGCAACGCCAGCTGTGCATATCGCCTAAAAATTTACAATAACCGTGCCGGTGTTAGCCATACACAGGGGAAAGTTTCTCACATCGGCGCAAAATCTATGCAAGCATGTTGTTATTCCACACTAATTCATCATTTCACCCGCCCGTTTTCTACACTTAAATTCATATTGAAATTGCGCTGCATTCCGGTGTACACTATTAGGTAGTGTGACACAGCAATTGCAGCGCTTTTTGCAGTAAAAGGGGGAGTTGAGATGAGTACCGGCCTAAAAGAAATGCCGAGGGAGAAATTAAACCGCATGGGGGCGGCTGCACTATCCGATTTGGAGCTTTTGCAGGCGGTTATAGGCAGCGGGGGCAAGGGGAACGATTTTAGGCAGATTGCCAAAAACTTAAACAACGCCATACAGAAGGCAGGAGCTGAAAATATGACCATTGAGGATGTGCAGGCCGTCAAGGGCATCGGCCAGGCAAAGGCCACTGTCGTCTTTGCCGCCCTTGAGTATTGGCGCAGAAGATTTGTAAAGCAAACTGCCCCGCTTATTGATTCCCCTGAGAAGGTAGCGGAGCAGCTTAAATTCATTTGTAATAAGAAGCAGGAGTATTTCGTCATGCTTTCCCTAGACGGCGCCAGACGGCTCATAAATTGCCATACAATATCTATAGGCACATTGATGTCGTCCCTCGTACACCCCAGGGAGGTTTTTGCCCCGGCCATTGAGGATCATGCCGCTTCAATAATAATCGGCCACAACCACCCCAGCGGCTTGCTGGAGGCCAGTGAGCAGGATAAGGATGTAACTAAGCGCATCAGGCTAGCAGGCGAAATCCTGGGCATCAAGCTCGACGACCACATAATAGTGGCAGGGGACGAATTTATAAGCGCATACTAAGTTTTGCCCAGCGGTACTGCCGCCCGCACCCAAGGCTGTGCCCCGGCTTTCTAAACCAGAAAGCCCATAACCCTAAACAGGAATATGTACAGCGTCAGCGTAACCGCCGAGAGCACCATTGTAAGCATCAGGGCAGTTGCACCTATGTAGGAGTCGCCGCCCAGTTCCGCTTGCATTACGTACGCGCCTACAGCCATTGGAAGGGCATTTAATATCATTATAATTGTAAGGTCGCTGCCGCGAAAGCCAAATAGGTAAGCTATAATAACGGCAGCCACAGGCATTATAACTAGTTTGACAATCCCCGATATAAGCGCATATTTGAACTTAGCGTTATATTTGCCGAACGAGAGGTTGGCGCCGACGCAAATCATAGCTAAAGGCATCACTATCCCTGAGAGTGAGTTTACAGTATTTTGCGCAAACGTGGGGAGCCTAATGCCGGAGAGGTTGAATACTATCCCTACTAAAACACCGATTATTATGGGGTTTTTGATTATTGAGAGGATTATTCCCATAACCCCCGACTTCTTCGCCTTTGATTCATGCACAGCGAATAATACCGATGCCGTAGCATATGAAACCATCAAGAGGACTGCGACAGCCAAAATTCCCCTGGGTAAAATATTCTGGTCATAGGCATAGTAGAACATCAGCGCAAACAACGGCGGGGCCACCACTGACAGGCTGCTTCTATAAGCACTGTTTACAAATGATGATATTGAGTCTTTATCTTTGATGAGCTTACTTGCCAAAAGCCATACTATACCGAAAAATATAACTGTCCAAACCACGTTAAAGGTAAAAAACTCCACATCGAACGCAGTGGACAAGTCCGCCCTGTGGATGTGGTTAAACACTGTCATCGGTATGCCGAAGTTGAATATAACCCTGTTGCCCTGTGTGACAAAATGCTCATTAATCATACCCATGCGCTTGAGAAGTATGCCTAAAAGCGAAAGCAGTATAAATGGCATCGTAATGTTAATACTCAAGGTTATGTATTCTAACACGCAATATTCTCCTTTTCTTACACAAAAAAACATTTTGGCATCATTTGCAATCCGCGGTATTCTATCACAGGGGGGTACAAAATACAATACTGCGGAGCTTTAGAAATTTAGAACTTTTTATGACAAAAAACAGGGCACTTTCGACAAAGGAAAGTGCCCTGAAAATTTTGCTGCCTTTAAACGGCGTCATAATGATAGAAACTTCAAATTTCTCTGCTTTAGATCGTATTCGCTCTGCATGGAATCGGGCAGCAGAGGCTCACGCCGCTGTAGGGCATCATACTGATTTATCATCTGGCTTAGGGTTTCAAAGTCCACAGTGTTCCGGCGGCTGTGCTCTGAAGCCTCACGCCTCTGTGCGCCGCCCCTGACCTCATAGGCTTTGCGGGAAATGGGATTTGCAACATCTCTTCTCTTGCCGCTAAGTGGCGGCTCACTCCTCACTGCCCTTCTGCCGGAGCCTCCCCAAATCTTTATCACAGCTACACCACCTTCATAATTTATGAGCCGATTTGAAAAGCGTCAAACCTAAACTGCCTAACTTCTAAACTTTGAATGTAATTCTTGAATTGTCAGGATACGCCCTGTCGCCCAGGGCCTCGGGAGTTACCAGTTCCTCCATCCATGAACTGCCGTAACGGAGCTTCCATTTTTCAAGGGTCTGTGTGCCGGCACTCGTTAGGAAAAGTTTCCCATCCTCCCGCCTGACACTGGCGCCCGCTCCTCCGAAAAATCCACCTGCACCCCGGAGAGTCCTGCCAAACTGTGCCAGAATAGTTTCAAACCGCGCATTGGACACAGCTCCGCCCTCAATAGCGATGGCTGTAAGCACCGCCATACTCCTGGCATCCCCTAGCCGCACACTGCGGGTAATCAAACTCGGGAGCTGCCCCTGCTGCGCTTCCAACTGCGAAATGATGTCAGAAAGCGAGCGCTGAATCTGCCGCAAGCGTTCTAATTCGTTCATTATCGTTTCCTTTTGTTTACGTTTGTTTACTTTCGATAACATAACACAACGTCACTGAAAAGTCAACACAAAACTGCAAATGAATACTCGCCGCAAAAATATTCATAATCGTTTTATGTCAACCATAAGCAACTTGAGCGAAAACGTCATACTTGCACTCGCAGGGTTTGGTAACTTTTGGTAAATTTCCCCCAACCCATTATGACTGTACAATGACCGGCGTGTGGATAACCCTGTGGATAATGTTAATAACTTTTTGTACTAGCTCTTACTTACCTACTTTATGTAAACCCAACAGTCAATTTTATGCAGAGAATTTAGGCTCGAATTTTGTGAACAAACTGTAAAGTCTGTGCAATAATTTATACTTCGAATTAAAAATATTTTATAAATGAATAAAACAAATGTGAATATTC
>WQRL01000092.1 GCA_009786775.1 Oscillospiraceae bacterium | reverse complement strand
AATACAAGAATATCCGTCAGGCAGCAGTCTTCACAATCTGTGGCGGGGTAACTATATGTGCCGGGAGCAATGTCTTCGGCAATATCTCCGGCTTCGCCACCGTTTCCGCCTTCGCCACCGTTTCCGCCTTCGGTATTGTATGGGCTGGTATCGCCGCCACCTTGAGAATAAGCGCCCAAGACCACCGTGGGGATGTACTCCGCCTCAGGGGGCGGGCCATTTCTAAAAACACCTGAGATGAGCAAAATCATCACAGATGTCACCGCCACAAAAACTATTAACATCAACGCTTTGGACAAAATACCCCTCAGGTTCATACAAAACTCCAGCATGATTTATAGTCTGGTCAACTGAATATCCCTGCAAATTATACACCATGTCACGAAATGTTTCAAACTTTTGTACAGAATTTGTCTTGATTTTTTTCCGAATAAAAAGTATAATAGCGTGAATTTCAGTGCAGAGGAGGAATGACTGTATGGACCCCACCATGATTATTGTAATAGTAGCTATGATTGCTATTTTCTACTTCTTCATGATCCGCCCGGAGAAGAAGAAGAAGAAAGCCCTTCAAGATATGCGTGATTCGCTGTCAGTAGGCGACAATATCACCACAATTGGCGGCATTTTAGGAAAGGTTGTCTCCGTTGACAGTGAAAAAATAACTTTTGAGACAAGCGAAGACCGCGTGCGCGTCCAAGTTGCCAAATGGGCAATTTCTACTGTCGGCAAGCAAGTCACGGAAGAGCAGCCCAGATAGCGGTATTAATTACAGATTACAAGACAAAGCTGCGGCTAAGGCCGTAGCTTTGTTGTGTCTGATGATATTACAGCCTCGGCGCAGCGTATGCCGTCAACAGCCGCCGACATTATGCCTCCGGCGTAACCCGCCCCTTCACCACAGGGGAAAATGCCGCGGATTCCGGTAGCCTCATAATTTTCGCGCAAAATCCTCACAGGGGAGGAGCTGCGGGTTTCAACAGCAGTCATGACAGCCTCAGGGTGTGCAAAGCCGTTTATCCGTTTTTGGAGCATCGGGAGAGCCTCCAAGAGAGCGTTGCAGACAAACTCGGGAAGGACATCCCACAGATTGCAGTACTTTACGCCCGGTGAGTAAGTGGGCGTCACCTTCCCATGCCCGGATGAGGGCTGTTTGCGCAGAAAGTCGCCCACAAGCTGTGCTGGAGCGAAGTAATTGCTGCCGCCTGCGCAAAATGCGGCTTTTTCAAGCTCACGCTGGAGAGCAATGCCGCCTAACGCCCCGCCGCCGAAATCCTCAGGAGTGACTGAAACGAGCAGCCCTCCGTTAATATTCACCCCGTCGCGGGCATAGTGGCTCATGCCGTTTGTAACGGCGCATCCTAGTTCTGACGCTGCTGCAACCACCTCGCCGCCCGGGCAGACGCAAAATGTGTAGACAGAACGGCCACCATCAAGGTGGGCAGCGAGTTTGTAATCCGAAGCGGGATAGCAGACTGTGCTTTCCACAGCCTCTTTGCCATATTGGTTTAGATCAATATCCTCTTGCAAATGTTCTATGCGGACACCCACAGAGAACGCCTTGGGCTCAAGGGCTACACCGTGGCTGTGCAGCATTTCGAAGGTGTCGCGCGAGCTGTTGCCAAGGGCGAGTATGAGCCTGTCTGTATGAAGGGAATATGTCTTTTCGCCGGACTTTACAGAAATTTGCGTTAAGATGCCGTCTGCGGTTAAAATATCCGAAAGCCGGTGTCCGAAGCGCACATCGCAGCCTAGCTCAATTAACCTTCGCCTTATTGCAACAACCACTCCGCGCAGCCTATCAGTGCCTATGTGGGGCTTGGCCAGGTACAAAATATCCATCGGGGCTCCGAACTTAACAAGCTGCTCTAGCACGTATCTGATGCGGATGCCACTCACTCCGGTGGTGAGCTTGCCGTCTGAGAAAGTCCCTGCACCGCCCTCGCCGAACTGTACGTTGGACTCCGGGTTGAGCACTCCCTCAGCCCAGAAGCGGGAGACGGATTTCACACGCTCTTCAACGGCTTCCCCGCGTTCGAGGACTATGCACCTCAGCCCTGCCTCTGCGAGACAGAGCGCAGCAAAGAGCCCCGCAGGGCCTGCTCCGACGATTACAGGAAGAAGCTGCGAAGTGCTTGCAGGACCGCCGGCGGGCACGGGGAAACTATAGCGCTCAGGTGGAGTGTACGCAGACAGCGGAATTGCTTTGGCGTTTTCGCGTGAACCGCCCCTTTGCGCCTTTGCAAGTACGGACGCTTCGTCATCAAGGGACAGCAGCAGAGTGTATACAAACCGCACATCAGGCCTGCGCCTTGCATCAATTGACAGGCGCTGGATCTCTAGAGTCCTTATTCCGCTCTCCGGGACACCCAGCATCTTAGCTGCCACAGAGCGGAGCGCTGCAATACCGCAGCGCTCCTTTAATCTGACATCAGAAAGTTTAAGCATTGGGGTCTACGCCTGAGGTGTCACCAGGGCGACGAGCATCTGTGTGCAAGTTGTCCCGTTATTTACGATAGATTTCTTAGTCCCCGGGCCGCAGTGGTAAGAATCGCCGGCATAAAGGGTTGTTTTAACTTCATTTTCGGTGCCTAGCTCAGATTCTAAATACATCTGCCCTTCGATGATGTAGTAGATGGTTTCCTTGGGGTTGGCGCCGTAATCGCAGCCTCCGCCAGGAAGAAAGTGGCTCAGCCCCATAACAATTGCGCCGGAATTTACATCATCGGCATTGTGCAGGCGTGTTGTACGCACATCAAAATGCCCGGGAGCTTCGTATGTAACAGCCTCATTTTTTCTCGTAATTTTGTAACTCATTGAAAAACCGTCCTCTCAAATTAAATTGTAACATATTTTAGCATTAGAAATGATAAAGCACAATAGAGTTTTTAGCAAATGTGTCTTGCAAAAGCAAAAATGCTTTTATATACTGGAAGTACAAAAACAGTTGAAAATGGCGGAAAGCCAAATATATAAGCATTGGAGGCCCTGTTAAAGAAGCCGGCTGTTCGTTAAAGAAATTACAAAGGATGCTGTTCAAATGAGTAAATTTATAACTAACATTACAGAAGCAATTGGGAATACACCGCTAATGCGGCTAGACAAAATAGCAAAACACCTTGGGCTTAGCGGGGCGATTTTTGCCAAACTTGAGCATCTAAACCCGAGCTTTTCCAAAAAGGACCGCATAGCCCTCGGGATGATTGAATTTGCCGAGCAAAAAGGGCTCTTAAAACCCGGGCAGCCTGTGCTGGAGATGACAAGCGGCAACACGGGCACGGGGGTTGCCCTTGTGTGTGCGGCCAAGGGTTACAGGTTTATCTGTGTCATGTCTAAGGGCAATTCCGTTGAACGCACCAAGATGATAGCGGCTCTGGGCGGAGAGGTGGTGCTTGTGGACCAGGCACCCGACTCGGTCAAAGGGAAAGTTTCAGGGGCGGATTTAGAGCTGGTCGAGGTTGAAACAAAACGCCTTCTGGAAGAAACAGGGGCTTTTTACCTCAACCAGTTTGAAAATCTTGACAACAGGCGTGCCCAAGAGCAGGCAGCGGAAGAGATTTGGGAGCAATCCGGCGGCTGTATCGAAGTGTTTGCAGACTACATAGGCACCGGGGGCACATTTGGCGGGTATGCGGGCAGCCTAAAGCGCCATAACCCTGCAATCCGCTGTTACGCGGTCGAGCCTTACGGAAACGCCCACTACGGCGGAGAGGTTATAGAGGGTGTAAAGCATGGGATACAAGGTGGCGGTTACGCCAAAGAGATGCCCAATGCAGATCCCTCTCTTGTAGATGGTGCAGTTACGGTAACTGATGCACAGGCCGTTGAAATGACACATCTTTTAGCGCAGAAAGAAGGCATTTTCGCAGGGTTTTCTTCAGGAGCTAATCTCATGGCTGCGGTGAAGCTCCTGCAAGGTGCTGAAAAAGGTAAAAATATAGCCATTGTTATAAACGATTGCGGGCTCAAGTATATGAGCACGAGTTTGTGGCTGTGAGGCTCTGATAATCTTCGGGGGAATTTACATTCATAATGATTTTCTCGTCCCAGAACTGACCTAGCTCACTTGGCTCAACGAACCGGGTGTGAGCTTTGTGCAGAATCTCTGACATCCTGTAATCCCCTGAGCTTAGTGCATCCTCGCACAGCTTTAGGACCGGGCGGCGGTAAAAACCGAAAAGTGGTTCGAGAAACCCGCCCGGAAGCCTGAGGACACAGGCCTCATGCCCGTTGCAAAGTTCAATAATGCGCTGCGCTGCTGATGGGTCTGCAAAAGGCAAATCGGCAGCCACGAGGAAAACCCCCTCGGCAGGCAGTAGGGTAAGGGCTGCGTGAAGTCCGGACAAAGGGCCTGCGCCGGAAGCAATATCCACAAGCCGCGGGGTCTTAATCTCAGGGTATTTCACGGCGTCAGCCACACTCAAATAAACACTGTCAAAACGCTCTTCAAATCTGCTTATAACAGATTCCAGAAGTGTTTTCCCATCCAGAGGAAGGGCTAGTTTGTCGCGCCCCATCCTGCGGCTTCTCCCGCCGGCCAATATCACTATAGTTTCCATGTGTCCACCTCCCTAGAAAGTATACCACAAAGAAAGAAAGTATGGTATACTGATTGCCGCGCAGCTGCGGCCGTAAGAGCTGCGGAGGTACACTCATCCTGCCGAAACCAACCGCCGGATACAGGTGCTGCTCTGTGAAAAAGTGGAACGGCCTCCGTCAGTCACGTCTATCCTGGCAGAAACTTGAGGCCTTTACAAAATTTGTGTTCCAGGACTGCGCCCGTCCCACTTTCCCACAGAGCAGCACCCGTATCCGGCTGGTCTGTAAAGCGTAACGCTTTGGCACACAGTAATAATATAGAGGATTTCATGAAAGAAAATAAAAAAAGCAGAATCGAAATAATTGACGGCCTGCGCGGCCTGTGTGTGGTTTTGATGGTGGCACATCACCTTCTGCACAACCTGGTCGCTTTTTTAGGGGCACCGTCATGGATGTTTTTTAATCCCGTGTTTGACATATTGCAGCCTTTTTTCGGAGGGCTGTTTATATTCCTCTCAGGTGTTTCCTCGCGGTTTTCACACAGCAATATTAAGCGCGGGCTTATTGCCCTGCTGCTTGCTGCGGTAATAACCGCTGCAACTGTGCTTATAGGAATGCCCATATGGTGGGGAGTGCTGCACCTGCTGGGTTTTAGTATGCTGTTTTTCGGCCTTACAGCAAGGCTCTGGGATTTAATACCAAAGAAAGTGGCACCTTTTTTATACATAGCCTTGATTATAGGCGGGGCAATTGCCGTGCAGCAGGNATCCATTATTTGCCCCCATCCCTGGCTGAGATATGTGGTTTCGGTGCTGGGCTGGAGGCAGCTAGGATTTGTTAGTTTTGACTTTTTTCCTGTAATCCCTTGGTTGGCTGTTTTCCTGTTAGGTACATGGGCGGGGATATATGTGCGCGGCAATAAATTGCCCAAGTGGTTTTATGAGTTCAAAGTGCCGGTTTTTCCGCAGGTTGGTAGAAAAGCCTTGCTCATATACATTTTGCACCAGCCTATTCTATACGGCGCAGTCATGGGTATAAGCCTTCTGGTTAATTAACTTTGGCGCTTTGTAAGCTCAAAACCATCCGCCGGGCACGGGTGCTGCTCTGTGAAAAAGCGGGGCGGCCTCCGTCAGTCACGTCTACCCTAGCGAAGACTTGAAATCCTTGCGGAATTTGTGTTCCAGGACTGCGGCCGCCCCACTTTTCCCCAGAGCAGCACCCGTGCTCGGCTGGTTTGTTGCAGTACAGGCTGCTTTGTAAACAAAGTTTAGCCGGATTAAAAAAATATTGCAGCCAGCACACTAGCGTGGTATAGTGTTTAGACCTGAATTCAAACGGTGGAGGTAATTTAATAATGACTGAAATAGCAGTGCTTGGCTATGGCGTTGTGGGTTCGGGAACAGTCGAAGTTCTCGAAAAAAACAGCAAGAAAGTAGCTGAAAATGCCGGGCAAAATATCCGAGTTAAGTACATTTTGGATGTGAGAAATTTTTCCGACAGCCCCCATGCGGAGCTGTTTGTAAATAACTTTGACACTATAGTGAATGACCCTGATGTATCGGTTGTGGTGGAAGCCATAGGGGGCGCGGAGGTGGCCTTTGAGTACACAAAGCGCAGCCTTAATGCGGGCAAAAGTGTTGTAACGTCAAACAAGGAACTTGTTGCAGCGCACGGGTATCAGCTTCTGAAGCTGGCCCGTGAGAAGGGTGTCAACTATCTCTTTGAAGCCAGTGTGGGCGGGGGTATCCCTATTATGCGCCCGCTGGCTCAGTGTATGGCAGCAAATGAGATTTCTGAAATATTCGGTATTCTCAACGGTACAACCAACTACATCCTCACAGAAATGGAGAGAAAAGGCACTTCATTTGCAGATGCCCTGGTGGATGCGCAGCAGAAAGGTTATGCCGAAGCTGACCCTACGGCAGATATTGGGGGGCATGACGCATGCAGAAAAATCTGCATCCTGACTTCGCTGGCTTTCGGCCGCCATATTTACCCTGAGTTTGTCCTAACTGAGGGCATAACAGGTGTGACAAGCGAAGATAAGACTTTTGCAGCAGAGCTGGGATATAAAATTAAGCTCCTCGGCAGAGTCCGGTCAGTGGATAATAAGCTCTATGTGTATGTAGCTCCGCATTTGATTGGCCAAGATAGGCTTCTAGCGGGGGTTGATGGGGTTATGAACGGCGTGGTCGTGCGCGGTAATGCTGTCGGTGATGTGGTTTTGTGCGGAGCGGGAGCGGGTAAGCTGCCCACCGCCAGCGCAGTTGTAGCAGATGTTATAGATGCTGTCAAACATCAATACGCCCGCAAATGGATTGGCTGGGAGGACGGCAAGTCT
>WQRL01000091.1 GCA_009786775.1 Oscillospiraceae bacterium | reverse complement strand
TTTCTGCCCGCCTGACAGCTTCGACGGCGAGGCAAACCTTAGATTCTCCATGTTAGTAAGTTTTAGCATCTCATCAATACGCGCCGCCATCTCATCTCTGGGCACGCATAGATTTTCAAGGCCGAAGGCTATTTCATCCTCTATAGTGTCGCAAAAAAGCTGTGTGTCCGGATTTTGAAACACTATTCCAAGGCTTCCGGCCCGCTCCTGTGCACTGAGGGACTTCACAGGTTTTCCAAAAACCAGCACCTCACCTGAGCATTCTGCCTCAACTACCCCCGGCAAAAGCCCGCATATCGTGTGGAGCAGCGTCGATTTCCCGCAGCCTGACGGCCCCCGCAGAAGGACTGCTTCACCTGTTTCCACTTTGAGGGAGAAGTCCTGTAGCACATCGTACTCACCATATGACACGGTGAGGTTTTTCACCTCTATTGCCGTCAAGACAGCACTATCTCATTAAGATACCGGGCAGACCGGTTTGCGAACATGTCCAGCGAAACCACATTCATAAATGGCCCGCGCCCACCTGTTTCAATTGTACCCAGTGGATTTCCATTTTGTGTTATCACTATAAAGCTATTGTTTCTGTCAAGAGCCTCAGAGATGGTTATTACAGCTGAGAATCCATCCTCTGAGCTAAATGTCACAGTGCGCATATCCGCAGTATTGACCCCTGCACGCGCAAACACTGCTGCTAAAGGCACTCCGGTAAAGTTTCTAATTTCATCTCTGTGCCTCTGAGTTACAGCACGCGGCTCCAGTGCCAGAATGTCTGCCATCGTGACTATGTGTTCATTGCTGCCTGCCCTGATTGTAAGTGTACCCCGCCCAACGAATACACTTCGGTTTCTCGCATCCCAGTGAACCTCTCTGCCGAAGGCTTCGCCAATTGCGCGCAAGGGAAGAAATGTAGTACCCTCACGTATAATGGGATGTACAACCCTGCCTTGGGCATCTCTCGCTGTAAGCTGCCTGCCATCAATGAAAACTCTTATATTCGCCCCGCGCGCAGGGATGGATGCGGGCGGTGTCCCTACGATTACTGCCTGCCGCGCTCCGTCCCATTCAATCTCTCTGCCGAAGGCTTCCCCCACTGCCCTTATTGGAAGAAATGTCGTGCCATCAACAATTATGGGATTTACTACCCTGCCCTGTACATCTCTAGGAATAATTAAAGAACCTTCGATAAATACCCTGGTCTCAGTGCTCGCCAAAGCAAGCGGGGATGTAAGGCTCAGCATGCAGATAGCTGCGAGCACCGCGCAAATAAATCTCTTAGTAAGTTTATGTTTTCTCACTGTGTGCCTCCTACTGTAATGTTACTTCCATTAGATATCTCGCCCATCTATTCGGAAAGGGGTCGAGGGCCACCACAACCATGTAAGGCCCGCGCCCGCCTTCTTCCCTGGTGCCCAGCGGCTGCCCGTCTTCCTCAAACACTATAAATGTGTTAGTTTCATCAACCGCTTCCTCAATCCCCAGTGCAGTGGCAAAGCCGTCAAGGGAGGTAAACACTATGGTTCTGGTCTGAGAAAAATCAATACTCAGAAAGTCGAGTATTCTAACAAGCGGCACCCCTGTAAAGGTGCGCAGCTCCCCTCTAGGGCTGGATGTAACTTCCACTGGACTTAGGTTCAGCAAATCCCCTAGTGAAACACTATGGGTTTCATCGCCAATTGTCACCAGAAACTCTCCGGCTTCCTGAAGCTCCATACGCTCCTCTATTGCCTCGCGGTTTAGTATAGCAGTTACAGCCACCACCGCTACAAGCACTGCAAAGGCCGCAATCATGGCTATTGTGCCCTTGCCTGCTTTCTTTTTGCCAGTCTGCTCAGGCTGGTTGTTTTGCTCAGTTTGTCCGTTTTGTTCACTCATTATTTGTTACCTCCCGCTCCGAAATAAAATGTAAGGCACTATCATTTCCTCATGGCTTATGTCCAAGTGATCTCCCAAGCGGAATGGATTGCCCTCTATATCACGCATGCCGTGGTCTGCCGTTATTATAACTGCCGCAGGCCCGAAATTCTCTACCAAGTACTCTATGTACCCGTCAATCAGAGCCATTCTCGCGGCTACTTCAGGGGAATACGGGCCATAAGTGTGCCCCTCGTCATCAATCCCCTGAAAGTGGATAAACATGAAGTCCACATCCAGATTTCTTTTGGCATTTTCAAATATTTCATTGTCCGTACCGTATTTCCCGTCCACATCAGGCGACATCAAAGGTGTGACGCTCGTGTGAATTATTCCTGTGTGGCCTTGGATGTATGCGACGCTATGCCCATTATCCCTTGCCCAGCCAAAGATATCCTGCACTCCCTCGCGCATCATCCTGTCAGCCCTGGCGTGGATGCCATGTACATTAGGCAGCACTCCGGACAAAACCGTGGCTAGGCCGACATTTGTAATCGGAGGATATGCCACCAGGGCCGGAATATTATCCAGGCTTGCTAAAAACGGCGCACTGTCCATGTGGTAGTAAAACTTTTCCAAACCCCAGCCGTCAAGAAACAGTGCCAAGACTCTCTCCCCGCCGCTCAGTGCTTCACGCACATCGTGGTGTAGCTGCGATATTGAACGCTCGGGAGCATCTGCCATAATGCCCACTATGTTGGCATGGACTGTGCCATCGCCCGCAATGTAGTCAATCCTGCCTCCGTATATGGAGATTGAGGCCTCTGAGAAATCTGTATCCCGCAGCTGCCAGCCTCCACGGCCGAACACCATAACATCGTGTTGTGCTTCCAACAAATCTGAAACAGCCCTGCCGTCAAGCTCCCCAGCCCCTAGCCTGCGGGTTCCGGAAGCATCCACGACACCTATTTCGCTCGGATAATCCAGAGCCCTGTAGCTTCCATGGGCTTTCGTTGCAGCCGCGTCAGGGGTGTTTTCTGCGCTCGGAGCCGCACCGCCGTCACACGCCGCTACAGCCAGAGCCAAAGTCAGTAAGGTCAGTATTGTAATTATATTAATTATGCTTCGCTTCATGGCCTACTCCTGATTTTTTGCTGATTTAGGGCTTTTGCCGCCTATTTTAATAATCTTGCCAAGATGCTTTGCAACTTCCCAGGCCACAAGCCCCCCTATGGCGCCAGACAGCGCCGCCGAGCCTAACCTCAAGAGCATAGGGACAAGCGGCAGTGCAAAGAATGCAAAACTTACCATTAGTGTACCTGTCACATTTGCCAGCATACAGCCGAAGAAACAGCAGGCGCGGCAACAGCCGCGGTGCCTGCTCACTAGCATCATAAGGTCTACTATAATACCAGGCATTGTGTATGTAAATATCGTCAGGGCCCCATGGTGTCCACCGAGCCCTGTTATCATAACCAAAATAGCTTGTACAAAGCCGCAAAGAAAGGCCGCGCCGGGCCTGCCCGTTATGGATACGGCCAGAACTATAAACATCATATACAGACCGCCCGCCAGCGCTCCCCCGGGCATCAGCAGAGGCCCCGATATCATGTGAATAAGCGGCTGTAACGGTATTTTCACCGCGATGCCAAGAGCTGCCAGCAGAGTTATTATCATCAGATGGTAGATTGTAAATCCGTTTATAAATTTTCTAACCATACGGTTTCTCCTACTTTCTTAAAATTCCAAACAAAATACCCGCTTCCCGTCGTCACGGCAAGGAGCGGATAGGTTCTGCTCAAAACAAATGTGACAGGGGTCATGCAAAGCAAAACAGCACAGGCCTTTCCGGCCTATGTGCCCCACCGCGAAAGAGGTCTGCTCGTCCACATATCACTTCCGATAATTGTATTTAATTCATCGGAAAAAGTATACGCTATGTCTTTGATGTTGTCAATAAAATTTGCTTTTTCGGCACCGTCTTGGTTACTATCCACGTTACAGTCCACAGGCCAGTCAAAGTGGGGGTGCTAGAACCACTGTTGACAATATCTTGCTATTTGATACAATTGAACATACAGCTTGCATCCTGGTGAATGGAGTATATAAAAACATGATTAAGAAACTAAACAAATTTACAGCCTGCGGCGGCTGAATCTCAAAATTGCCGCATGGAATGCTGCAAGATGTTATTTCGCATATACCTAAGCCTAAAGACCCAGACTTGCTTGTGGGATTTGACACCTCTGATGATGGGTCAGTCTACAAGCTATCTGACGACCTGGCTATTGTAAACACGCTGGACTTTTTCCCACCTATGGTAGACGACCCTTATCTTTTTGGAAAAATCGCCGCAGCCAATTCCCTCAGCGATATCTACGCCATGGGCGGCGAGGTGAAAACAGCCCTGAACATAGTATGCTTTCCTGAAGATGAGGATCCTGCCATCCTCGGTGAAATTCTGCGCGGTGGCGCTGAGAAGGTTTTGGAAGCAGGCGGTACGCTCTGCGGCGGGCATTCAATCAATGACAAAGAGCCCAAGTACGGCCTCTCGGTGACAGGCACCGTCCACCCCGGGAAGATAATGTATAACAACAGATGCCAAGTAGGCGACCGCATAATACTTACAAAGCCGCTGGGGGTTGGGATGATTACGGCTTCATACAAATCAGGCCTGGCATCGGAGGAAGGGTACTTACAGGCTGTCAGGAGCATGGAGCGCCTGAACAAATACGCCTTTGAGATTGCCAGAGGCTTCCGCATCCACAGTTGCACTGATGTTACAGGCTTCGGTTTTCTAGGGCACCTAAACGAGATGGTCTGCCCGGATTATTCCATCTGCGTGCATTCATCTAATATTTTGTACATAAAGGAAGCAGAGCGCTTAGCAGGAGAATTTTTAACCACAGGCGGCGGCACGAAAAACCGCAATTATGTGCAGGAACTAGTTGAATTTTGCGGAGTTTCAATGCCCATGGAGGAAATACTTCTCGACCCGCAAACCTCCGGCGGCCTTCTAATAAGTGTCCACCCTGACGATGCCGAGGCCCTGCTCGAGGCGCTTAAAGACCAAGACCCCGCCTGCTGCGTTGCAGGGGAGGTTATACCAAGGGCAGAAAAAAACATAATCGTCCTGTAGATGGGCAGAGTGTTTCTCACTGCACTCCGCCGCGCACATAATCCACAAACGCTCTTTGCATGGGTGAGAGCCATAGCTCTTTGTTATAAATCAGATAGATTTGGCGCGTGAACAGTCCACCCGTCATCTCTATCTGCTTTACTAAGCCCGCTTTTACATACATGTCCGCAGCTATTTTTGAAACAAGGGATATGCCCACGCCTTTGGACACCGCCGCCAGAATGCTGTGGGCATCGGGAAAATAAGCTGGGACATGCAGCTTTTGAATGTCCACGCCGCTTTTGTCAAGAATATCCCCTATCTCCGTCCTTGTCCCGGAACCGCTTTCACGCATCAAAAAGGGCGTTTTGGTTATAAGCTGGGCAAGTTTCCCCTGCGAGAAGTTATCCAAGTCTTCAGCCGCGAAGCCCTTGGGCAGCACCAGCACAAGTTCGTCATTAAAAATCGTGTGGCATACAAATCTATCGCCCCTCTCGCCATCAGGCTTTGTGCCAATCATGCCGAAGTCATACTTAAAGCTATTCATTTCCGCGACGACTTTGCCGCTGTCGCTCTGCTCTACACGGAATATTATGTTCGGCCACTCCTTCTGAAATGACGCGATTATCTCCGGCAGCAAGTGTTGGGCCGGGAGTGTCGAGGCTATTATGTCTATTGCACCGGTTGCACCTCTCCCCTTGCTGCCTGTACAGCTTTTAGCCTGATCGCGCAAGCTAAGGATTTTCTTTGCATAGCTGAGAAATTCCTCACCGGTTTTCGTCAGGGAAACCCCTTTGGTATTGCGGATTAGAAGTTGAGCACCCAGGGACTTCTCAAGGGAATTAATTTGAGCACTAACTGTGGGCTGGGATATATACAGTTCGTCCGCCGCCTTTGAAAAGCTCAGCTTACGCGCAACACTGGTAAATATTTCCAATTGTTTAATTTCCATCTGTTATCTTCTCCAAGCACACAAATTTATTTATCTGAGCATTATATTCAACATCGCAGGCTATTACAAGGCTGCTTTTCACATTTTGTTTGATATTTCTTTACAAATTAGCTATAATCAAGCCTGTGACAATTTTTAAGTTAACAGGGATGGTAGTTTTAATGGACACAATTTTCTTGGCAATCACAATAGCAGGGGCGGTTTCCCTAATAACCGCCGTGTTTATCGCCAGATGGATTAACAAAAACGACGATGGCGATGACCGCATGCGTGAAATTGCCTCGTACATACGTGGGGGGGCTATGACCTTCCTGTTCCGAGAATACCGGACTATAGGCATTTTCGGTTTAGTTATGTTCGTGGTTATTATTTTTGCGGTAAACCTCTACACGGCGATTTTATTCCTGTTCGGCTGCACCTTCTCTCTGCTGGCAGGCTACTTCGGCATGAGGACTGCCACACAGGCCAATGTGAGAACTGCGGCTGCTGCTAGAATCGGAATGCCCCCGGCTCTCCGGATCGCCTTTCGCGGCGGTGCAGTAATGGGGCTCAGTGTCGTTGGGCTTGCTATTTTCGGCCTGGGGCTTTTATTTATTATCTTCGGTGCGCAGTCGCAAGAGCAGGTGGAATATGTAACAGGCTTCGGCCTAGGAGCAACCTCCATGTCCTTGTTTGGCCGCGTGGGCGGTGGTATTTTCACGAAAGCCGCCGATGTGGGTGCTGACCTCGTCGGCAAGATTGAAGCAGGAATCCCAGAAGATGACCCCCGCAACCCCGCTGTTATAGCTGATAATGTCGGCGACAATGTCGGCGACGTGGCAGGCATGGGTGCAGATCTCTTTGACAGCTATGTGGGAGCAATTATTTCAGCAGTTGTGCTGGCTATAACTGTCAGAGGTTTTGACGGTCAGGGGATGGTTTTTGAAGCTGTTGCGTTTCCAATGCTCTTGGCGACCGTCGG
>WQRL01000090.1 GCA_009786775.1 Oscillospiraceae bacterium | reverse complement strand
AAAAAATACAACCGCCTCTTCGTGGGCAATGAAGTCAGGCTCAAGTCCGCCTACATAGTAAAATGTACCAGCTATGAAACAGACTCCGAGGGCAATGTAACCCTCATAACCGCCGAGTACGACCCTCAGACCCGCGGCGGCACCACCCCCGACGGACGCAAGGTGCGCGGCACAATCCATTGGGTGGACGACCGCACGGCTGTAAGCGCAGAGGTGCGCATGTACGACAACCTATTCACAGACCCAAGTCCCGATTCAGGTGAGCTGGATTTCATTGAATACCTAAATCCTGACTCCCTTGAAGTTCTGCAAGGCTGCAAGCTGGAGAAATCCCTAAAAAACGCTTCGGCCCCTGCGACATATCAGTTTTTAAGGCTGGGTTACTTCACGGCAGACATAGGCAGCACCGCCGGGGGTATTGTATTTAACCGCACAGTGGCTCTAAAGGAGAGCTTTAAGAAACCAGATGGCAAATAATAACTTTAACATTAACAAGACCTTGGCTCTGATGGCGATACTCAATGTTTTGCTCGCTATGTTAGTTGTGTTTATAACTATCTATGTTTTCGCATTTAATGTGCAGTACACTTCCCTGCCTGAGCTCTACTTGCTCCCGGTTATCTCGCTTCTGGCGCTCAGCGGTGCGGCTGTAACCCTAACTCTTCTTCGGCCGATGGTTGCCGCCCACACCAGCAGGCTCAGCCAGGCCGAGGCTTCCCTTGATGATCTTAACAAACTCAACAACACCATGCGTTCTCAGCGCCACGACTTCATGAATCATCTCCAAGTCGTGCATAGCCTGATTGAGCTGGGGGAACATAACGAGGCCAATGCCTATATCGACAAGGTCTACGACCAAATAGAGAAGGTCAGCAGTNCCCTCAAGACTTCTATCCCTGCCGTAAATGCCATTTTGGAGGCCAAGCGCCAGGCTGCCGAGAGGATGGGCATAAGTGTCCTGGTGGAGATAAACACTTCTCTCTCGGGCGTGCCAATCCCTGACTGGGAGCTGTGCAAGCTGTTTGGCAATATTATAGACAATTCCTTAAATGCTCTTTCGGAGAAGGCCTCAGAGGATTTCCGTTCTTTGACCATTGAGATTTTTGAGGACATTCATAGTTTTAAGTTCAAATTTTCCAATAATGGGCCTGTGATTGCACAGGAGAACTGGGACAAAATTTTCGATACAGGCTTTACCACAAGGGTGCGCGGCGGCGAAGGTGGCATGGGGCTCGCTATTTGCAAGAATATTATAAGCAAGTACAATGGGAAGCTCTGGGTTATTTCCGATGAGGTTGAAACTGTGTTTGAGGGGTTTGTGCCACGGTGACGTTGCGTGCCAACGGTAGGGGCTTGCGTCACAAGGAACGCTCCGTACCCACGGGTAGCTGCGCCTGCAAATCCGGCGTGACCTCGTCAGGCACGTCCACCTTGGCGGAAATTTGTAACACCTTTCAAAACTTGTGTGTTTGGACTACGGTCACACCGGATCCGCAGTCACAGCCACCCGTGGGCACTCCGCTGTATTTGTGGATGTTTCAACTCTTTTAAGCGGCCACTCCACTGCATCTGTGGTTGCTTTAGCTTTCTTTAGCGACATTTCGGCTTTCAAAATGTATGATTCGGCGTTTTGGTGTTGTAATAGCGAAGTATCTCATTTATTATTAGCATACACTATAAAGGAGGTGTACGATATGGAATTTATGCAGCTATTAGCCAATTTTTCGGTGATTTCCATTATTCTCTTCGTCGTAGGCATAGGGCTTTTGATTGCGGAGATGTATCAGCCGGGCTTTGGGATTTTCGGGATTTTCGGCCTCATAAGTTTGATCGCCTGTATTTTCGTGACGGCTCAGACCATTATGCAGGGGCTTATGCTTACCGGGATTTTCTTTGTGATAATTCTGATTCTTCTGACGATTTTCATTTTGTTTGTTTCAAAGAAGCTTCCTAAAAGGCTTGTTTTACACGAGGAAGAAACTGTTGAGCAGGGCTTTTCCGGCACTGAGGATATGAAATATCTCATGGGTAAGCAGGGCATCGTGGAAACTCTTTGCCGCCCGGCGGGCAGCGTTGATTTTAATGGTGTCAAGTTGGATGTTGTCAGCAACGGGGAGTATATTGAAAAAGGTACTTTAGTTGAGGTCATAGAAATTGAGGGCAACAGGATTGTTGTCAAACCAAAAATAATTAAGGAGGATTTTTAGAAAATGGATTGGATGATTATTGTAATTGCTATTTTGGTGATAGCGTTTCTCTGGCTGTTCTTCACATTTGTGCCGATTCCGCTCTGGATTAGCGCGGTTGCGGCAAATGTAAAGATTGGCATTGGGACACTGGTGGGTATGCGCCTTAGGAGAGTTCCGCCGGGAATGATCGTAAATGCGCAAATAAAGGCTGTCAAAGCAGGCCTTAGCATTCACACTAACAAGTTAGAGGCTCATTTCCTAGCCGGCGGTAATGTAGATAGGGTTATAAACGCCCTTATCGCTGCTCAAAGAGCCAATATACCGCTTGAGTTTGAGAGGGCGGCGGCTATCGACCTCGCAGGCCGCGATGTGCTCGAAGCTGTGCAGATGAGTGTTAACCCCAAAGTAATTGAAACCCCTCCAATTTCGGCAATAGCCAAAAACGGCATTGAGATGATTGCCAAGGCGAAGGTAACAGTCCGCGCAAACATCGACAGGCTCATAGGCGGTGCCGGTGAAATGACTGTAATCGCCCGTGTCGGCGAGGGTGTTGTCACCACAATCGGCGGTTCTGAATCCCATGAGGAAGTTCTTGAAAATCCAGATAAAATTTCTAAAATAGTCCTGGGCAAAGGTCTTGAAGCGGGAACTGCTTTTGAAATTCTTTCAATAGATATCGCCGATATTGATGTGGGCAGAAACATAGGCGCACAGCTCCAGACAGACCAAGCGGAAGCTGACAAACGCATCGCCCAGGCCAAAGCTGAAGAGCGCCGCGCAATGGCGGTGGCCATGGAGCAGGAAATGCGCGCACAAGTTCAGGAAATGCGTGCCAAGGTTGTTGAAGCGGAAGCAGAAGTTCCCAAAGCAATGGCTACAGCACTGCGCGAAGGCAAGCTCGGCGTCATGGATTACTACAACATGATGAATGTGGTTTCCGACACACAGATGAGAAACTCCATCGCCGGTAACGATGAGCAGGCGATAAGCGACACAACAGAAGGCAACTAATTAAGTTTGCACAGGGGCGGGCTTCGTCCGCCCCTGTAGCTACCTATCACAGACACAGAAAGGAGCGAACGGCATTGAGTAAAAACAGGCAAGGAGCGTTTGCTCAGGTGCAGGCTGCCATAAATCAGGCAAAGGAAGAGCTTGCACAGTTGCAGGCTGAGTTTACACAGCCTGCGCAGCAGACAGGCCAGTTGCGCAACCCGCCTCCGCCGCAGGGGCAGCAGAGGCAAGGCAAGCCGCAGCAGCCCTCACAGCCCCGGCGGCCACAGGGGCAAATGCCGCCACTTCAGGTAAATCCGGCTCATCAGGCTTCCGCGCCCCAGCAGAGCCGGGGCGCACAGCGCCCACAGGGAGCCTCCGCCCCACAGCAGAGCGCTCATGCCCCCAATTCCTCCCGGGCCGTCAGGCGGCCGCCTGCGCAGCAGCAGAGGGCATCTAGCGCGGCACCAAAGCGGGCACGCAATACCGCAGCCCATCCTGTAAGGGAACTGGTTTCCGGCCTGGATGCGGCTTCCGCACGCAATGCTATTATTTTGTCCGAGATAATCAGCCCTCCGCTGGCGAAAAGGCGGCGCGGCAGATGACTATGAAAATCCTTATTGCCGATGACGATTCAGGCATGCGCCTGGTACTGCGCAAAATAATCGAGAGTATGGATGGCATGGAGTGCATAGGTGAAGCGGCGGACGGCGCAGAAGCTGTCCGCCTCTGCATTGAGCTAAGGCCTGATGTGGTGTTTCTCGATGTGGATATGCCCATTATGAAGGGCACCGAAGCTGCAAAGGAGATTGGGGATGCCCTGCCCGACATCAAAAAGGTTTTCTGCACAGCACATCCGGGCTATATGTCGCACGCTTTTGAAGTCTACGCTGCGGACTATCTTCTAAAGCCTTTTAAGACCGACCGCGTGCGCCAGACCCTGAGCAGGCTCCGGAAAGAAAAGGCCAAAGCGAAATCCGCCCCGCCCAAGACGCTGATGCTCAAGAGCCGGGACGGGATGACCTTTGTTCCAGTAAAAGATATTCTTATGGTCTACAGGGAGAACAAGGTGACATATATCGAAACCACACAGGAGTCCTATACGACCTCAGAGAGCCTTACTTCGTTTGAGTCCAAACTTGCCGGCGGCGACTTTTTCCGCTGCCACAGGGCATATATCATCTCTGTGCCCTCAGTGTCCAACATCCACCCCTACGGCAGATGGACCTACACCGTGTCCCTGCGCGGCACAGAAAACACCGCCCTTATAACCCATGAAAAACTGGAAGAACTCCAAGAACTTCTGCGGGAGTAAGCCAACAAAGCGCCGGACCTAGCCCGGCGCTTTACTATATGCTTCTTTTCATATTCAGCTTACTGCTACTTCAGCTCGCTTAGCGCTTTTGCAAGCTGGTCGGGGCAGGAGGTTTTTCTCAGGCCGCAGGTGATTCCGTCCATGCGTTTCATGACATCTTCGGTTTTCATCCCTTTTACCAGCTGAGAAATACCCTTGAGGTTGCCGTCGCAGCCGGCGGTGAATTTTACTTCTTTGATTATGCCGTCTTCTACTTCAATATCAATCTTACGTGAGCAGGTGCCTCTTGTCCTATAAGTTATCTTCAAATTCCGCTTCTCCTATGCCGGCGATGGTGCCGGCTGTAGTATCATGGTGGGCAGGTACTTATCCGCAAATTTCATAATAGTTTCCCTGATAAGAGCTTGCCCCCTGTCGTTGGGGTGAATGCCGTCGGTACATATTAGTTCCCCATAGTCGCCGTAGTCTAAAAATGCAGAGCGTATGTCTATTATGCGGCAGTTGTTGTCCATAGCCAACTGAGATAGTTCCAAAGAGTATCTCTCATGGTGCGTGTAAATGCGGTGTGAGTCGCCTAAAAACCGCAAAATGTTCTCACGGCTTAGCCCGTTTCTGCAAATCCAGTTCAAATACCGCTCATGATGAAGTGGCGGCAGGGTTGTAAGCAGCGGGACAATGCCGTGGGAAATCAGAGTGTCTATGATCTCTTGGATATGCACTGAGAAATCTTTTAAGGGAACTTTGGGCTGATGTAAAAACTCCGGCTGAGCCGAAATCTCCGCCCAAGGCATATCGCAGTCATTTCCGCCATATTCCAAAATAACAATGTCGCTGTGCTTGCCCTTGTCTAAGTGTAAAAGCATGCGCTGTTTGCCCTTTGTCACAGTGCACCCAAACTTAGAAAAGTTCTCCACAGTCGCCTTTAGGGCGTCTGAGCACATGGACACGGCGTTCTCTTTTAAGATTTTGTATTTACCCGCGAGCTCGTCAAGAACAACGCCTTGAAATACCGAATCCCCCCAGACGCCAATTTTTAGCTGTGTCTTGCCGGGCAGTGCTGCCCTAAGTGCCTGCAATCCGTTTTTTATTTCCACTATCCAAACCTCCCCGTTATATAGTCGTCGGTCCTCTTATCTTTCGGTTGCGAAAATACAGCCTCAGCGTCGCCCTCTTCTATGAGCTGCCCGCCTAGCATAAATGCCACTTTGTCTGAAACGCGCCCGGCTTGCTGGGTATTGTGCGGGGCTAGGATTATTGTAAAGCGTTCCTTTAACGCTGTAAGTGAGTCTTCAATTTTGGCTGTTGAAATCGGGTCAAGGCCTGAGCAGGGCCGGTCTAGCAAAATAACTTCGGGGTCGAGAGCCAGCACCCTAGCAATGCAAAGGCGCTGCTGCTGGCCGCCTGAGAGAGCCAGGGCGGATGTCTTGAGCCTGTTGCATACATCATCCCATAGTGCCGCTTCCTTGAGGGTTCTCTCAACCAGGTCTGCAAGCACTGATTTATTTTTTTCGCCTTTTAGCCTCGGGCCGTAGGCGATATTGTCAAAAATAGACATGGGCAGCGGTGTCGGCACATCAAAAACCATGCCGATTCTGCGGCGCAGCTCTGTTACATTTACATCTTCATCCCAAATATTCTTACCATCAACTAGCACCTCACCCTCCATTTTAGCTATCGGGGTGAGCTCTGTAAGCCGGTTAAGGGAGCGCAGCACGGTTGTGATGCCGCTGCCTGCCGGTCCGAAAATAGAGAGAACCTCATTTGCCCTAACATTGAGGTTTAGGTCAAAAACCACCTGTTTGTCCTCGTAGAAGAAGTTCATGTTATTTATTTGAATTTTGATTTGGTCTGACATAATTGTGACTATTCCTTTCGAAAGCCTTCTTATCTCCTCGCCATAAACCTGTTAACCACAGCGTTTGCCACAACATTTATAAGGAAAATCAAAATGATGAGAAGTGCCGCCGTGCCATAGGCGTTTGCCATCGAGATGCCCTCGCTGGCGAGAATGAAAAAGTGAACAGCCATCGTTCTAGTCGGATCAAATATAGACGTGGCCATGTGTATAACTCCGCCTGCTGTGAGCATTACTGCCGCAGTTTCTGCGACACAGCGCCCCAGGCCCAAAATTACTCCGTTAGAAATCCCCTGCACCGCAGAGGGGAATACTGCTTTGCGGATTGTCTGCCACTTGGTACCGCCCAGCGAAAAGCTCACCTCACGGTATGAGTCCGGCACAGCACGGATGGCCTCCTCGGATGTGCGGATAATAGTGGGTAAAATCATTACTGCCAAAGTAAGCCCGCCAGCCAGCACAGACCAGCCTAAGTTTAGATACATTACAAAGAAAATAAATCCAAACAGGCCGTAAACGATGGAGGGAATCCCTGCCAAGGCCTCGGCGCTAAAGCGGATGATGCGGGTTATGATGCTCTCCCGGGTGTACTCAGCCAGGTAGAACGCTGTGCCGATTC
>WQRL01000089.1 GCA_009786775.1 Oscillospiraceae bacterium | reverse complement strand
AACGATAACACCTGTAGTGCCACAATGCTTTGAGAATTCTTCCACTGCCATGGCATAGGCCAGGTTGTCGGCACCGGAGCCGCCGAATTCCTGTGGGAACGGTATGCCCAGAAAACCATACCGGGCCAGTTTCTTTACAGTGTCGTGCGGGAATACTTCCATCTCGTCAATCTCTGCCGCAATGGGTTCGACTTCGTTGATGGCAAACTTCCTGTACAACTCCAGCAAGAGCTTGTGTTTGCTTGATAAAGTGAATTCCATTTTAACCTCCAAATTTCACTATAGTATGAAATACTGACATCGCCTAAGCATTGTAACACAAAAATGAAGAAAATCAAACTAGTGCAAAAAAAATTTACTTCAATGTGTATGAAATTAGTACAGATACAAGTTTTGTTCTAAAAACATCACAAAAATTGTAATTTTCAAGCCTTGCGTACGGATGGCGGGCGTTTTAGTGCACCATGTCTAAAACCATCCGCCGAAGCCCTGGCGGATGCTCTGTGAAAAAGCGAAACGGCCTCCGTCAGTCACGTCTACTCTGGCAAAAACTTGGAACTCTGGACAAAACTTGTGTTCCAGGACTGCGGCCGTTTCACTTTCCCCCAGAGCACCCACCAGGGCTTCGGCTAGTCTGTGGACTCTATGCGCACAAAAATTTATAAACATTTTGCGGTTTTATGTTGACAAATGCCTTTAGTTTTGCTATTATGGCTTTCGCGCCATATATGTTTTCGTATATAGGCTGGTGTAGCTCAGTTGGTAGAGCAGCTGATTTGTAATCAGCAGGTCGGGGGTTCGAGTCCGTCCACCAGCTCCATCACCGGCGCAAACTGCGCCTCGTTGTATCAGCCGCATAAAGCGGCTGATATCCAGGGCTTTAGCTTTATATGGGGGATTTCCCGAGTGGCCAAAGGGGGCAGACTGTAAATCTGTTGGCAACGCCTTCGGTGGTTCGAATCCACCATCCCCCACCAAAAAAAGCCGCACAAGCGGCAATGAAAAATGATGAATGATGAATTAAGAATGATGGATGAGGATAAGGAAATCCAAAACGGCATTTTTTGTAATCATCAATCATCATTTTTCATTTTTGTTTATCAAAAAACAGGGAGGTAAAACATGACACTTTACAACGAACTGAAAGCGCGCGGGCTGATTGCGCAAGTGACTGATGAAGAAACAATCAGCGAGATGATTAATACAGGCAAAGCCACATTTTATATCGGCTTTGATCCAACTGCGGACTCCCTGCATGTAGGGCACTTTATGGCGCTCTCGTTCATGAAACGGCTACAGATGGCGGGAAATAAGCCCATAGCCCTCGTAGGCGGCGGCACAGGCCTAATAGGGGACCCCTCAGGGCGCACGGACTTGCGCAACCTCATGACACTTGAAACAATACAGTACAACTGTGACCGGTTTAAGGAACAAATGTCGAAGTTCATCGACTTCTCAGAAGGCAAAGCCCTCATGGTAAATAACGCCGACTGGCTTATGCAGCTCAACTACCTTGAGTTTTTGCGGGATGTAGGCCCGCACTTCTCCGTCAACAGGATGTTGGCCGCTGAATGCTATAAAAACCGCATGGAAAAAGGCCTGACATTTTTTGAGTTTAACTACATGATTATGCAAGCCTACGACTTCTACGAACTCTTCCAAAGATACGGCTGCAACATGCAATTCGGCGGTGACGACCAATGGTCAAACATGCTCGCAGGCACAGAACTAATAAGACGCAAGCTGGCAAAAGACTCCCACGCCCTGACCATAACGCTCCTGCTCAACTCCGAAGGCAACAAAATGGGCAAAACAGCCAAAGGGGCAGTATGGCTCGACCCGGAGAAAACAACCCCATTTGAATTTTTCCAGTACTGGCGCAATGTGGACGATGCAGACGTAATTAAATGCCTCAAACTCCTAACATTTTTGCCTATAGAAGAAATTACGGAACTTGAAAAGCTGCAAGGTCAGGAACTAAACACCGCTAAAGAAATTCTGGCATACGAACTTACAGCCCTAATTCACGGTGTAGAAATAGCAGAAACAGCCAAAACCACAGCCAGGGAACTCTTCAAATCAGGCGGCGCAGCAGACATGCCATCCGTGGAAATCAGTGAAGCCGACTTTGAAAACGCTGCAATAGACGTGCTTACAATGCTGGTAAAATCCGGACTCTGCCCATCCAAAGCCGAAGCCCGCCGTAACGTACAACAAGGCGGCGTAGAAGTAGCAGGAGAAAAAGTAAACGACATCACCCAAAACTACCCCATAACCGCCCTAAAAGGCGACGGCCTAGTAGTGCGCAGAGGCAAGAAAAACTTCTGCAAAGTATTTGTAAAATAAGCCCTTTTAAGGAAAGCTCATACGATAAGGCTCGTAACTGCCTTGCCGTATGAGCTTTTTTGTTATTTACTGCTTATATTGGAAAAACCTGTAGCAAACAGCAATCCAAAGCCCTCGTTAATCAGGCGGACACAAGAAACAGCGTGAATGCATATCAACATTTAATGCTGATAAATCAGCGAGTTCATGAAACAATCTATACATGGTCTCTTGCGTCGCTTGTACACGACTGCCTACGCTAGACCCAGCGGCGCTTGCATACGACATTGCGTAAATTGAGCCGTTATAGTATATCTCTATAAATCCCGCACGATCTCCGAAAATAACAAACTCAAAATCGCTTCCGCCTTCAGGAAGCCTTTCAGCAAGGTTAACTATACGAAGATATTCCTCGTCCGTTAATTGTATCGAAGCGCTCTCTCGGACATACTGGAGAAAAGGTATCCCGAAGGGGTTGTCCGCAAAAGCATTACTCAATGATGATCCGCCAAGAAGCTCCGAAATTCCCATTTGCCTCAAACCCAAGAAACTTATTAAAACACCATCATTTCGCAAAACAAAATAGTAAAATCCTCCGCTCATGCCTGGCCATCCTCTAGCGCTTGCGATAGCAAGCCGTAGTGTAGTATTTTCCCTTTCTTGGTTTCTAAGATGATTGTACACAAGCAACTGTATGCCTAAAGCCAGTATCGCCGCTGCACAGCAGATTAGAACTATTCTTCTCTTATTCATCGCGTTGCATACCTCACTATCAAAGGAAGTTGATGTTCTCTACTTGTCATGTTTTCTGTAATGTCCTTATTGCTGTTAAAGCGTGTTAATGATGCCAACAGTGTCAATTGTCCTTGTTTGTGTTGGTGTTATGCCGATGAGTTTTGTGAACTCATTGAGATCAAACGTTTTTCTGGCTTTTCCAGAAATCAAAAAATCTACCCTTATGCATGGTAACGCAAGGTCCATGTAAATCTCCTTTTCTGGTAATAAAAGTCCTGCTCTTATTATTCTGCATGTATCATTTCGTGTCCGGGGCTACCTCATCCTCATCGCTCACACAATCAGCTACTGAATTGACACTCTGCCCATAAAAAACATAGAGAAAATGTCTTCCTTCATTTGTTGTAATGATAATGGTCTCTATAGTTCTTGTCCCGCTAAAAAGAAACATCGAAGATTTTCTCGCAAATCTATCGTTCCAAACTATTTCCTCAACCTCATGAACACTTATTGACGTATAGTTAAATCTGCGGCTCATATGAGAAAATTTTTGCAAACGTTCTTCACTACGCAAAAATCTTCCAAATAAAACAGCAGCGTCCTCTTGATTTAATTCTAGTTTTGCGAAAAACGGTTCAGCGCCAAAATGGCTTACACCGAACCGGTATTCAATAATTTCAGCTGATTGCGGTATTTCAAAACGAGTGAGGCTTTCAATATAACTTTTTCGTGAAAACACTGGCTCGACAAAAAACAGCGATACCCATATGAATATTAACAAAACCACTCCTGCAAGCGCAATCCATATGATTTTTTTCATAATCTAACTCCTGTTTACATTTCTGTACGTGATCAAGCTAGTAAGTCAGACCACGCACATTCCCACCAAGAAGTGCCGAATTCAACCATAGCTTTCCGTTTGATGCGAAAACAGTACCTTGAATATTCCATGCAAACTCAGATGCAATGTTGACTATGCGGGGATTAAATGCCTTGCTCGTAAGTAGTGCTCGCCGATACAGGCGCATTGTATATGACACTTTATAGGGATTTATTTAGCTCTGTCAAGATTTGCAAGGCATAGTTCACAAAAGTTTTATATCGAAATTCTGACTTTGAGAAAAATAGACAAACCGCGCTAAAGCCTAGAGATTTGGAATCAAAAGCCCCGCGCCTCACCGCAGTAGTAAAAAAACGCAGTGAGCGCCTGTGGACGACCTAGCGCAGCGCATTAGCGGCAGCAGGCGAGTTGCGGGGAAAAGCGAGCGATTGTTTGAGCGAAGCGAGTTTAGCGAGCCCCCGCAATGAGCCGTGCTGCCGCTTATGCGCGAAGGTGGAGTCCGCAGGCGTTCGCTGAGTTTTTTACGGCTATAGTGCGCAAATCTCACAGCCTAGCAAGGCCAAAACAGCTAACTGTACGCAACCACAATTACAAACACCCCGCAGGCGGCTAATGGCCGCTTGCGGGGTGTGCTGGGTTTATGGTGTTATATTACGTCTTATGGTTCTTATGAGATTTCGATGCGCACACCATTTATTACTACTGCTGTGACTGATTCTACATAAATCAGGGATTCGGCGTCAAAGTTTATTGTGAAAACGCCGCCTGTTGCTTCTGGGGCTTCGCGGGCTTCTGAGTAGAAACCGCCCGACTGTCTTAGCTCAACTATGCCATCTGTGGTCTCAATGTAAGCGGTAAGCAATTCATGGGCGTCCATCGTCCAGTAGGCCGGGAAGCTGCCGCGTACTTGAATTCCGATTGGGTTTACCGTGATAAACTCAACAGTATGACCTGTAACATAGTGTTCTTCTATTATTGTGATGATTTGAGTTGAAGTATCGCTTGTATCTACCTGAATTGTCCAGTCGCCTTCAATGCCAGAGCTTATGCTTCCGTAGAATACCAGAGTGTAGTCTGAGAGATTTTCTACATCAACATCAAAGATGAACTCAGTGACGTGGAGCATCTTGCCATTCCCGTCAAATATACCGGAAGTTGAAGTCAGGTTAAAGTTCTCATCAGCCGTTGCGAAAATCATATCTGAGAAGTGGATTACCTCTCCGTCTGCACGGAGCAGTTCAAAGGAAACCCCGCTGCCTCCAAACCGGGATCCGTCAGAATGTCCGATGGTTTGCACATGCAGATTACCATCAATCACACCGATGTTTGACACCCAGTGATTATCTGTGTAGTTAGGGAGCTCCGCAAATCTGCCGGGCTCAAGCATCTCAATTGTGCTGCCAAACAAGCTGTGCTCATCCCAGCCGCGTGAACTATTGACATAATAGCCGAGCGTCGCATCCAGAATGTTCGGAGTTTCAAGGTTTGCTAGCGAAATCCCGGCCGGCTCAGCGTCTATAAATACTCTGTCAAACTCAACGCAGGTATTGTTAATTATTAGCGAGTTTGAAATCGACCCATCTGTGACAGTCATCGCTAGCTCAAAATAAGCTGTGTTTGCGGCTTCGTCAAAATATATCATGCGAACGCTGGTGCCTCCGACAAACAGAGGCGCCATAATTGCGGAGTCCTCATAAAAAATATCGGAGGGGTAAACTTCATCTATAGCATCGTGGAAGAAGAGTCCCATTCCGATGCCGCCGTGCCTAGCGATACGGTTTTCTCCGGACACGTCCTGTAGCGATATATACACTACAGCCCTGTTATCAAAGGTCTGCGCACCTATGACAGTCATGCGGATACCCTGGTCTTCGGTGTAAATCATTACAGGCTCTATAACTTCGCTAAAGGTCGGGTTAATGCGCTGCATTATCCAATCGAAACCTCCTGTTGCAGCAAGGGCAGTGGTGGTAATCGCCATGACCGCAACTATTGCAGCAACTAATGTAAGGCCTCTCCTAACGCGGCGTGTGCTCCGCTGCTTATGCTCAGAAACTGCCTCCAATACATTTGCGGTTATATTTGAGGTATCCACCGCTATACGTGAAAGGGAAGATTTTATAAGTCTTTCCTGGGAATCAAATGTGTTCAAATCCGTGTTCATGTTCATGTCTCCTTCCTGAGTGCTTTCCCTCGGCGACGAGATACTCCGCAAGTTTTTTCTTGGCTCTCTCATACTGTTTTCTTAGGGCTGCGGGAGATTTTCCGAAGATAAGTGCGAGCTCATCATAACTTTGCTCATTGATTACGCGGCCATACACCAGCGCCCTATCCTCCGCCCTCAGCAGGCACAGCATCTCTAAGACACTGGCATTGCTGTCAGCTTCCTCGTGCGGGGCGGACACTGCTTCAACGACATCCCTGATATCGCTAAAGAAGAATATTCTGCGCTTCTTGAGCTGATTCATGCAATGGTTGTAAGTGATTTTATATAGCCAAGCGGAAATATTTTCGCCGTCAAATTTCTTGCGGTTTTGGTAGGCTTGTAGAAAAACTCTCTGCACTACATCCTCAGCATCGTGGTGATTGCATAATATGGATGTCGCATACCGCAGCAGCTTTTCGCTAAAAGCATCTATGACTTCTACAAGTTCGGGTTCGTCGCCTTGTGAAAAGCGTTTACCGAGTGTTACTTCAATCATGCTGTCCTCCTTTGGGTCTCTCTGGTGCGCACCAACAGAGCTTACACACATATAACAAGTTGAAAACAGGATTTGTGACAAGCCTGCAAAAATTGTATCAAAATAATATTCCGCATTTGTAACGCCCGTGTAAACTTCGAAACGGCAGGACAAGGGGCTGCCCGCAAAATATGCGGGCAGCCCTGGTGTAAGTATTGTATTGCTTGGCGTTATATAGCGCCCCTGTTGTCATTCCATAGTTCTGTGAGCTCCAAAATCCTCTGGCTCGGATAGTCGCTATACTCGGATGCTGCGTAGGACCATTCTATCCATGAGCCTTCGTAGTTCCAGACATTTTCGATGCCAAGGACTTCCCTGAGAACTAACCAGGTATGTGCAGAGCGCACCCCTGACTGGCAGTAGGTTATTACATTTCTGCC
>WQRL01000088.1 GCA_009786775.1 Oscillospiraceae bacterium | reverse complement strand
GTATCCGAAGGGTAGAGCCTGCCCACCATGTTTGCTATTTCATAGGAGAGCCGCAGGGGGAGAAAACGCAAATTGCCTGCCCGGCCGGTGGTTGTTATATCACCGGATACATATGCGGTGAGAAAAATGCCTTTTGAAGTAAGTGCATCAATCCTCTCTTCCCGTTCAGGTCCATCAGTGCGCCTAAATTTAGCTGTAAACTCAATTAAATCCCCTGGGGCAAGCTCAGTAGAGGCGTAGTAATATAGGCGGACACCGGTATCCGGGCTGCCTTCAAGCATTAACCTTGCATCGGCACGGTACCCCCGTGACGAGCTCTGGGTGGAATAACCTGTGACGAGGGCTGTAACTGTCCGGGTTTCTCCATGCAGCTCCCATGCGGGGCTTATGAAAAGTGCGGTGAAGGCGTAACTCCAAGAGAAGCCAGCCGCTACCGCAACCGTTATGATTGCAATCCGCAGCCTTAGGTTTGAGCGGAAGATGAGCGCTGTAAATGATAAGAGCAAGGAAGCAGCGCCGCAGAGCAGAAGAAGCCCCTGTGGCAAAAAATAGCGGGACAGGAAAATTGCCGCAGTAAACGAAAACGCCGCAGTTGCAAGTTTGCGCACAGCATATCACCTCAAAACCATAAGGGTTATTTGAGATTTTCCCACAGGCACAAGTAGCTGTCAAGTGTTGCAAATACTGGTTAAATGATGAAAAACGCTGTTAAAACATTTACAAAAATATTAAAAACTTCACCATATAGGCCGTCAAACTTTTAATTTTTCTACAGGAAAAAATTATTGTGGAAAGCCGAACAATATAAGGGCAAAGGCTCCTGAGAGCAGCACTGACAAAATCATGCGCTCTAGCCAAATCACCATTAGATGCCAAAACTTCACCGGAAGATTAGTGCTTATGAGGCTGGGTACGAAGCTGCCGAGAAAAATTACAGAAGTGATAGGCACGACGGCCATCATATAGCGGATGTGGTATGACCATTCGCCGGTCATTACAAGAAGGGACGGGATCATAAGCTCAAGCAGTGAGAATGCAGCCCCTGTCGACGCGGTGACAATTTCGTGCTCGGGGATTTGCACAAGCCACATTAGAGGGCGGAAGATAAAGCCAAGCCATTCAAATATGGGAGTGAAGAGATAAAGACTCATCCCCACAGAGGTAGAAAAACCTGCGCCCATTATTATAGCTGCGAGTATGCCGATTGTGGCCTTCATTATTTTGCCTATGCCGATGATGGGGTTTTCTGATTTGACGGCCACATCCATGCCCTCGGCCAAGGCGTTTTTGAAAATTTTGGTCTTGTAAACCTGCTCTGGCTGGGGCTCGACACCCGGAGCGTAACCATCCCTGATTCTAGTGATGGGGAAAATGCGGACATTGACTATAGTTATAAGGATAATCATGAAGAAAGATGACCAGACATAGGCATTCCAGTAGTTATCAATTATCCCTGTGTTGGTGGCGAGAACCATCATAAAAGCTATGGAGGCCGAGCAGAAGCCTGTGCAGATGGTTATAGCTTCACGCTCAGTCATTTGGCCTTTGTGATACTGGTCATCCACTGCTATGTGTGCCACAGAGAAATTACCCAAAAGTGCGCTGACTAAAATTACCGCGCTTCTGCCGGGCAGCCTGAACACCGGGCGCATCACAGGGCGCACCAGCACACCGACAAATTCAACAAGGCCGAAGTTTAGAAGAAATGGAAGAAATGCCGCAGCAAGCGGAATACTTATGCTTATAGTGACCAAAACGCCATTCATAACAAACTCAGTTATGCTGCGGGGTATATAAAACACAGTACCGTCTTGCACGACCCTTGCTGCGAGGATATCGCGGGGGACGTGCAGAAATTCAGGGCCGATTCCAAAAACGGCAAATACGATGAACACGACACCGGTAATCTTAATACAGGCGAAGACCTTGCCGAGAGTATTTCCAAAATGCTTGTCGCGGCGCAAAATCAAATCAACAACACCATACAGGGCCAGCGCAAGCACAATGAAAGGCATGGCCTTGAAGTTCCCGTCCCACAGGAAAGCCCTGATAATCCCTGTTAAATGGTTTATAGTGATTGTTGTCCTAGCGGCAAGGGTATAGCCCATTATAGTCATTTCAGGCAGTGGGATGTTGATGAAGAATGCCAAAATACCTATGATGGGCAGTAGTGCGAACTTGAGATATGCAGCGGTTGAATAGTTTGAGCCCTGATTCATTTTCGTGAACATCTCCTTGGTTTTTATTAATTATTCGAAAGCGAAATTTAACTCATCCAATGTGAGTTCAAAAGCGCTTATGAAGTTCTTGAGAAAGAATTCTACCTCCGGCATAGCTAGGGCTTTGAGCTTTAGAAGGGACTGTTCGGCGGCATGTTTGAACTCGTTGTTTCCTGCCTTTAATTCCTCCAGGCATTTTATATAGGCCGCAAGTTTATCGGCTGCCTTGACCAGCTCCAATGTCCCGCTTTCACATGTTTCTGAAAGTAGCGGTTCATAGGAGCTGCGCATGCCGACGGGAAGTGACATGAGGAGCTTCTCAGAGGCCAGGCTCTCCACTCTTTTGTACGCGGACATTATATTAGGGTCAAAATATTTTACAGGCGTGGGCATATCCCCGGTGAATATCTCTGAGGCATCGTGAAAAAGGGCTGCGGCGGCTACATTTCCGGGTTCCGCCTCGCCTCCGAGCACATCCCGGCGTATTACAGCTAGGGCATGGGCAATTACCGCTACCATGTGGGAATGCTCTTGGATGTTTTCCGTGGCACTGTTGCGCATCAGAGACCATCTGGTGATATTTTTCATACGGGATATAAATGCAAAAAAACTATAATTCATTGACTTCCTCCGAAGTGTATGTAAATCCCGCTAATTTGCGGCGTCTTCTGTAGGAGCTTTTTTGAGCCTGCCGGCCACGGCCTTGGTTTTCCAAGCTCCCGAAAAGTAGCGTATATAGGTTATAATAAGCCCGAAAACCCAGCCAATCGGCATTGTGACCCATGCGGCCTCAGGGCCGAGCCAGCCGAAGTGGACGGCAATATAGCCGCCTGCGACCCGTATAGCCAGTGCAGTCAGTGTGGCGATAGAGATAACCACGGTATCGCCGGCCCCTTGAAGCAGGCCGTGGGCGACCATGTACAGGGCGAATATCCAAAAGAAGAACACCATGAATCTAATTATGGAGTAACCGAGAGTAAGAGAACTTCCGGTGAGGCCGAAGAGGCCGACTACATTGTTTGCGAAAATGTACAGCAGGATGCTCACTGTGACGGTGACGATTAGCGACATAATGAGGGTGCTGTAAAGCCCGCGCTTTGCCCGTTCAAGATTTCCGGCGCCGATATTTTGCCCTGCAAAACTTGCAAGGCCGGACTGAAATGCCATAACTGGCACTAAGACGAGCATGTCTACGCGGATGGCGGCACCGTATGCGGCGACAACCCCGGGGATTGTAAGCTCAAAGGCATTGACGAGCCTCTGCATCGTGCCGTGGCCGATTGAAACTATACCCATCTGGATGGCGATTGGGGCACCGAGCTTGAACATGGTAGCTGCTATCTTGAAGTCAAAATGTTTTCCTGTGTTATTTTCATACCTGTAGCGCTTTCTGAGGTAAATATATGAAATTACGGCGCAGACAGCTTGGGCTAGAACTGTTGAAAATGCAGCACCTGCAACTCCCCACTGGATTACTAGGACAAACAGGAATGTTAGTACAGTGCTCAGCACGGTTGCAATGAGTAGGAAATATAATGTGGCCTTTGAATCGCCGAATCCGCGCAAAATGGCTGCAATTCCGTTATACATGAACGTGAAAAACAGTCCGAAGCTATAGACTCGCATATAAGTTAGAGAATCAGCGAGCAGATCAGCAGGGACAGACAGAAGGTGAACCAGCAGCAGTTCTGAAAATATAACTGCTGCAATTGTCAAAACTAGCCCTGCCGCGCCAACCAGAAGAAGGGCAGTGCTTATTGATAGGCCTAACTGATCTTTTTTTCCGGCGCCGAAATATTGTGATACGACGATATTTACGCCAACCGAGATGCCGAGGGAGAGGGATAGGTACAAAAATACCAGGGAGTGGCATGTTGCAACAGAGGCAAAGGCCTGCTCACTGACGAAGCGACCGACGATAATCCCATCTATTATGCTATAAAGTTGCTGTAGAAAACTTCCCGCCATCAAAGGCAGCGTAAAGAGCAAGATTAGTTTCCACTCCTTGCCCGTGGTCATATCTCTTTTCAAAGTTTTGTCTATCTCCTATAAAAATCCCCCGCAAATTCTTGGGGCGAAATTAACCGGTATTTACTTGGGATTAAAGTATATCACAGTGTTTGCAGCATTTCCAACAATAATAAAAATTGCTGAAATTACATGTTGACTTCCAAAACTATTGGTTGTATAATGAAGTTCGCACGAGATGGCGCGAGCACAATATGTTGTGTTAGGGGAGTGTGCTATCTGAGTGGTAAAATTATTTTGTTTTTGCAGAAAGGTGTGGCGAAATGCCTGTTACAAGTATTAAAAAGAGAGATGGAAGGGTAGTAGAATTTGACATAAGCAAGATCGTTGAGGCGATTAGCAAAGCATTCACAGCCACCTATAGGCCCGGCAGCGAGGAACTCGCAGCAAAGCTCGCTGACGAGGTAATGTCAATTATGGAGCTAGAAGGTGAGTCAAGCCCTGATGTTGAGCATATCCAAGATGTGGTTGAGAGGGTTCTGATGGACAACGGCTATGTCACAACGGCCAAGGCGTACATTATATACAGAGGTGAGCGCAACAGGGTCAGGCAAATGAAAACAAGGCTCATGCAGACTTATGAGGAGATAACATTTGCCGATGCGCGCGATAGCGATGTAAAGCGTGAAAATGCCAACATCGACGGTGACACAGCGATGGGCGTAATGCTTAAATATGGATCGGAAGGTGCAAAGCAGTTTTATAACATGTTTGTACTAAGGCCTGAGCATTCCAAGGCTCATTCAGAAGGGGACATCCACATCCATGACCTGGATTTTCTTACCCTCACCACCACATGTTGTCAAATAGATATCAAAAGACTCTTTAAGGGCGGATTTTCGACAGGGCATGGCAATCTGCGCGAGCCCAATGACATAGCCTCTTATGCGGCTCTTGCCTGCATTGCGATACAATCCAACCAAAACGACCAGCATGGCGGGCAGAGCATAGTTAATTTCGACTATGGCATGGCCGATGGTGTAGGAAAGACATTTATAAGATTATACAGACAAAACTTAGCCAAGGCACTCATGCTGTTCAAAGCCGTTGATGACCCCGAAGACGATATAAGGCGCATGATAGCTAAAATCAAAGAGGAGAAAGGTCTTTTTCCTAAGCTGGAAGCCAATGAAAAATATCTCGCTTATGAGCTAAAGAAGCTCATAGAGATGTATGGCGAAGATGGGATGAAAGCCGTTCAGGCCACTGCCCTGCACTTTGCTAAAAAAGAAACCGACAGGGCCACATATCAGGCGATGGAAGCATTTATTCACAATCTCAACACTATGCACTCCCGGGCAGGGGCCCAGACGCCGTTTTCGTCAATCAACTACGGTATGGACACGTCCCCTGAGGGTCGTATGGTAATCAAGAATGTTCTTCTGGCGACGGAAGCAGGGCTTGGCAACGGCGAAACCCCTATTTTCCCTATACATGTGTATAGGGTCAAAAAGGGAATCAACCTAGATCCGGGAGACCCTAGCTACGATTTGTTCAAACTGGCTTGCAGGTGCAGCGCAAAGAGGCTCTTCCCCAACTTTGCGTTCATTGATGCACCATTTAACATTAAGTACTACAAAGAAGGAGTACCTGAAACGGAAATCGCATATATGGGCTGCCGTACACGAGTTATTGCAAACGAATATGACCCCGATATGGAGATTAACCGTGGCCGCGGCAACCTTTCATTTACATCCATCAACCTACCGCGCCTGGCAATCAAGGCCGGTGGTGACATCGAGCGCTTTTTTGAAGATTTGGATGTGAAGTTTGCATTGGTACTTGATCAGCTTCTGGAGCGTTTTGAGATTCAGTGCCGCAAGCGCGTGTACAATTTCCCGTTTTTGATGGGGCAGGGTGTGTGGCTAGGCTCTGAAGACCTCGGCCCGACAGATGAGGTGCGGGAAATTCTCAAGCACGGTACACTGTCAATCGGATTTATAGGCCTGGCAGAAGCTCTGGTTGCTCTCATAGGGGAGCATCATGCCCAGAGTGAGCGCGCACAAAATCTGGGACTTGAGATTGTTGGGCATCTTCGTGCGAAATGTGACAAAGAGACAAAGGAGCGCGGCCTTAATGTAACTCTCATTGCAACTCCGGCAGAGGGGCTGGCCGGGCGCTTCCTGAAAATCGACAGAGCCAAGTTCGGCGTGCTGGCAGGAATTACCGACAAGGATTACTACACCAACAGTTTCCATGTGCCGGTAGGTTTCAAAATTAGCGCCTACGACAAAATAAAACTGGAAGCCCCTTACCATGCGCTTACAAATGCCGGCCATATCAGCTTTATTGAAATGGATGGCAATCCGCTCGACAACCTGGATGCGTTTGAAAAAATTATAAGGTTCATGCATGAGTCAGGAATAGGATATGGTTCTATTAACCATCCTGTGGATAGAGATCCTGTATGCGGGTATACCGGAGTCATAGGCGATGAGTGCCCCAATTGCGGAAGGCGTGAAGTTGAGGGGGAACCGGCATTTGACCGGATAAGGCGCATAACCGGATACTTGGTAGGTACGCTGGAGAGATTCAACGATGCTAAAAGAGCAGAGGAGAGCCAGCGGGTTAAGCATAACATGAAGGTCTAGGAATAATGAAAATTGCAGGACTTGTTCAAGATTCTATTGTGGATGGCCCGGGGCTTAGGTTTACGGTGTTTACACAGGGCTGTGACATAGGCTGCGAAGGCTGCCAGAACCCTGAAGCAATAGATATTAGGGGCGGGGTTGAGATGTCTGTCGGTGATATTGCCAAGGAAATGTTGTCAAACCCCTTAACAGATGGGCTGACCCT
>WQRL01000087.1 GCA_009786775.1 Oscillospiraceae bacterium | reverse complement strand
GCTCCTGCTCCAGCACCTGCGGCGGCAGGTGCCGTGCCACCCGCCGGAAACGCCTTCACCCCCATCTCTCCCCGCGCCCGCACCTTGGCCGCAAAGGCCGGTGCGAACGTGGCTTTTGCAACCCCGTCCGGTGCTAACAACCGCATCATGGAAAAGGACATTCAAAAAGTAATCGCAGATGGCCACTTCGCCACAAAGGCTGTTGACGGCGCATTCTCAGGCATCGCTGGCACGGGCCTTGGCGGCCGGGTCACCACATTCGATGTGGAGTCAGGCCTCAGCGCGCCTTCGTTTGGAGCCTCAGCTTCGGCTATCCCATCCGCCCCGGGCGTACCGAACACACCCGACAGCGAAGTGCAGAAGCTCAGCAATGTCCGCAAAGTTATCGCAAAAGCCATGCACTCATCTTTGTCAGGCTCAGCACAGCTTACCCACCACGGTTCTTTTGATGCCACTGACATACTGAATTTCCGCAAGAATCTCAAGGCTATGGAAACCCGCCCTGAGCTTGCGAAAATCACCGTTACAGATATCATTATCTATGCTACCTCCCGCATTTTGCTAAAGCACAAGAGCCTCAACGCCCATTTTTTAGGCGACAGCATGGCCTTGTTTAACAATGTCCACATGGGGCTGGCTGTAGACACACCCAGAGGCCTGCTGGTGCCCACTATTTTCAATGCAAATGTAATGTCTTTGAGCCAAATTTCGGCCGCTACTAAGGTAAAAGTCGAAAGCAGCAGAAAGCAGCAGGCAGGGTTCCATAGGCCCTGACGACCTAAGAGGCGGCACATTTACCATTTCCAACATCGGCGGATTTGGAATTGAGATGTTCACCCCTGTTCTCAACCCTCCTCAGACGGGAATCTTGGGAGTTTGCAGCGTGGTTGAGCGCACTAAAAACGGCAAGTTTTACCCGTCCATGGGACTCTCACTGACTTATGACCACAGAGCCCTTGACGGAGCCGATGCTGCCAGATTCCAGAGGGAGCTGATGGATTATTTAGAAAACTTCAGCTTTAACCTGGCCATTGAAGGAGGCGCGATATAATGTACGACTTGATTGTAATAGGCGGCGGCCCCGGCGGTTACATGGCCGCAGAGCGTGCCGGGCATGCGGGGCTAAGCGTACTCCTTATAGAAAAAAGAGCTCTCGGCGGAGTGTGCCTCAACGAGGGCTGCATCCCCTCCAAGACTCTGCTGCACAGCGCCAAGGTTTTCGACTATGCAAGCCATGGCGAGGCCTATGGCGTGAAAGCCGAGAACGTTACCCTTGATCACAAATTTGTCATTTCCCGCAAAAACAAGGTGGTCGAAACCCTTGTCAAAGGCGTTTCAGCACTAATGAAGGCTAATAAAGTGACAGTTGTCAGCGGTGAGGCATTTATTACCGACAAAAACTCAGTCAAAGTGGGTCAGGAAACTTACAGCGGCAAGCGTCTCATTATTGCCGCAGGCTCAGTGCCTGTAATTCCTCCCATTGACGGTGTCCCCGAAGGCATTGCAAGCGGAAACATCCTCACAAGCCGTGAAATTTTGGATTTGGAAGAAATCCCCAAATCCTTAGTAGTTGTCGGCGGCGGTGTTGTCGGCTTGGAAATGGCTTCTTACTACAACTCAGCCGGCTCCAAAGTGACGGTCGTTGAGATGCTTCCAAAAATCGGCGGCCCTATAGATAGCGAAATCTCGGCTATTTTGCAAAAGAGCTATGAGAGAAAAGGGATTGAGTTTAAGCTCGGAGCCAGAGTTACAGCCTTCAAGGGTAACAAAGTAATTTTTGACGGTGGCGAAATTGAAGCTGAAAAAGTGCTCCTCTCCATAGGCCGCAAGCCTTTAATTGAGGGCTATGGCCTTGAAAACACAGGTGTTCTGCTTGAGCGCGGAGCCATCAAAACCGATAAGCACGGTCTTACCAGCATTCCAAACATCTATGCCGTCGGCGATGTAAACGGCACATATATGCTCGCCCACGCCGCATACCGCGAAGCTGAGGTGGCGGTAAACCATATCCTAGGCAAGCGCGACATTATGCGCTATGACGCCGTGCCTTCTGTGATCTACACTTCTCCGGAAGTGGCCGGTGCCGGCGAAACCGAGGAGACAGCCAAGGCCAAAGGCATTGATATTTTGAGCATTTCGCTGCCCATGGTCTACAGCGGCCGGTACTTGGCTGAAAATTCCGTCACAGACGGCATCTGCAAGGTGCTCATAAACAAAAATACACGCAATGTAATAGGTGTGCACATGATAGGTAGCTACGCCTCCGAAATTATTCTCAGTGCCTGCATTATGATAGAGATGCAAATGCGCATTGACGACATTAAGGAAGTAATATTCCCCCACCCCACAGTAAATGAAATGATCCGCGAAGCGATTTTTAGACTATAGGGCGCAGCACGCCTTAAGGAAGCAAACACCAGGTACCCATGCTTCCTCCATTAATTTTTACAAAGGAGAGCACCATGCCAAAAATTCAACTAATGGATCCCGCCAAAATCCGCCAGCCCGGATTTATAAAATTCACCGATATCCCTGTAAACCAATACAGCAAAACCCTTGCAGACGAAAAAGCAAACTTCTCAAACGATGACTTCGTGCGCATTTACCGCGACATGGCCATCATACGCGAATTTGAGACAATGCTCCTGTCCATCAAAACCACAAATGCCTACAACGGCATTGAGTACAACAACCCCGGCCCTGCTCATCTATCGTTGGGGCAAGAGGCCTCCGCCGTCGGCCAGGCATATATACTTGATGAAAACGACTACATTTTCGGCTCCCACCGCAGCCATGGCGAAATTCTCGCAAAGGGCCTGTCCTGCATCCACAAAATGGATGACAAGGAGCTCATGAGCATTATGGAGAACTTCTTTGACGGCGCAATTCTCAAAGTTGTGGAAGACAAGCAGAAGGACACGAAGGAACTCGCCATTGACTTTCTCATTTTCGGCGCACTGGCTGAAATTTTCGCCCGCGCTACAGGCTTTAACAGAGGGCTCGGCGGCTCCATGCACGCCTTTTTCACACCTTTCGGCATCTACCCCAACAACGCAATTGTCGGCGGCAGCGCTACAATTGCAATGGGTTCGGCACTTTACAAAAAAGTCAACCAGAAGAAAGGCATAGTCATCTCTAACATCGGCGATGCTTCAATGGGCTGCGGCCCTGTCTGGGAAGCACTTAACATGGCGGCCATGGATCAGCTCACTGAGCTCTGGGAAGAGGGCTTCAAGGGCGGCCTGCCGATTATCTTCAACTTCTTTAATAATCTTTACGGCATGGGCGGCCAGACAATAGGCGAAACCATGGCCTACAACATGCTCGCGCGTGTCGGCGCAGGCGTAAATCCGGACCAAATGCACTCTGAGCGCATTGATGGCTTTAACCCCCTAGCTGTCATTGATGCCATGAAGCGCAAAAAAGCCCTCATTGAGAGCGGCAAAGCTCCTGTATTCCTCGACACAGTTACCTACAGGTTCACAGGCCACTCCCCATCCGACAGCGGCAGCTACCGCACAAAGGAAGAAGTGGAGCTATGGGAAAACCAAGACTCCCTCGCCGCCTACAGCGGAGAGCTAATCAAAGAAAAAATCTGCTCCGCAGATGTTGTAGAAAAAATTAAGACCCATGTCACAGAGCTTATGTCCAAGGCTTGCAAGCTGGCTATTGATGATAAAATCTCACCGAGAATCAAGCCCGAGGAAGTCGGCAAACTAATGTTCTCCAACATGAACATCCCCAAAATGGAGGATAGGGAGCCTACAGTGCTGATGCCCAAGGAAGAAAATCCCCGCGTCCAGCAGATTTCAAAGCGCGCCAGATACGCCTTTGACGAAAGCGGCAAAGCCATTTCCAAAGCCAAGCAGTATCAGTTGCGCGATGGCATTTTTGAGGCTATCATAGATAAGTTCTATGAGGACCCCACCCTAATCGCCTACGGCGAGGACAACAGGGACTGGGGCGGTGCATTCGCTGTCTACCGCGGCCTCACCGAGGCTCTGCCCTACCACAGATTCTTTAACTCTCCGATTTCTGAGGCCGCCATAGTTGGCAGCGCAGTAGGTTACGGCATGTCGGGCGGCAGGGTTATAGCAGAACTCATGTACTGCGACTTCATAGGCAGGGCCGGAGACGAAGTTTTCAACCAGCTTGCCAAGTGGCAATCCATGAGCGCAGGCGTTTTGAAAATGCCTGTAGTGCTCCGTGTTTCTGTCGGCTCAAAGTATGGAGCACAGCACTCCCAAGACTGGACTGCCCTCGTCGCCCACATTCCGGGCCTCAAGTGCGTGTTCCCCGTCACACCTTATGATGCCAAGGGGCTGATGAACGCAGCCCTCAGCGGAAGCGACCCTGTTGTGTTCTTTGAGAGCCAGCGCATTTACGACATCGGCGAACAGTTTGCCGAAGCAGGAGTCCCCGAGGGTTATTACGAAATCCCCTTCGGTGAACCCGATATAAAGCGCAAGGGCAGCGATGTAACAATTCTTACAATCGGCGCCACCCTCTACCCCGCTCTGGAGGCCGCAAAGCAGCTTGAAGAAAAATTCGGCCTTTCGGCAGAAGTAATTGATGCCCGCTCAATAGTGCCATTCAACTTTGAAAAGGTAATTGAGAGCGTCAAGAAAACAGGCAAGATAGTCCTAGCCTCAGACGCTTGTGAGCGCGGGTCACACATCAAGGACTTCGCACAGACTATAACAGAGCTGGCATTTGACTACCTTGATGCCCCGCCTGTAACAGTCGGCTCACGCAACTGGATAACCCCGGCCTTCGAGCTGGAAGAGGACTTCTTCCCGCAGCCTAGCTGGATAATAGATGCCATCCACCAGAAAATAATGCCGCTGGACGGCCATGTCCCAGAGCAGAACTTCACCGAAGTCGAACAAATGCAGCGCAGCAAAAACGGCATATAGCTGCCATATCTGTGGCATAGCTATTACAGTCATTTTACGGATAAACTAATACCGTCTCACCGCCGCCCCCACATACCGCAAGCTAGCTTTCGTATGTGGGGGCAGTTTTAGGGCACACCTCAGACATGCCTAAAACACAGCAAAGTCTACGGAAAACAGCATTAATCCGCTGTCACAAAAAAGAATTTCACATCGGAGCATCAGGGAGCATTCAAGAGCAAATCGAAGCATTTTCGAGTATCTAGCGCGTAAAATATGTTTTTCCAAAATTTGTTGTTGACATGCCTCTTTGCTTGTGTTATAAATATCAAGCGCTATTTTTTTGCGCAAAAGACAGTTTTGTCATAGTAATCAGGCGGTGCCAAGCTCATATGGCAGGCCTGCTGACTACCGAATTACATGGAGGAATAGTAATGTCAACAACACTTGCGAGAAAGGAAACCGTTAGCCGTAAATGGTATATCATTGACGCTGCCGGGAAACCTTTAGGCCGCACCGCTACAACTGTGGCCAACCTTTTGCGTGGCAAACACAAAGTCGACTACACACCCAACGTAGACTGCGGCGACCACGTCATAGTAATCAACACTTCTCAAGCTATCCTCACTGGCAACAAGCTAGAGCAGAAGTATTACCGCCGCCATAGCGGATGGGTAGGCGGACTCAAGGAAATTCAATACAAGCGCATCATGGAAACAAAGCCTGAATTTGCAATGATGCAAGCAGTGCGCGGCATGATGTCAAAAAATTCACGCGACCGCGGCGCCCTCAAGCGTCTGCGCGTTTTCCGCGGTGCAGAGCATAATCACGAAGCTCAGCAGCCGGTCGCTTGGGAACAGGAATAGGGAGGAAATAGAGTATGTATACAAGTAAAAAGCCTTATCTATACGGAACAGGCAGAAGAAAGTCCTCCGTAGCCAGAGTTCATCTCTTTGAAGGCGGCACAGGTGCCATAACAGTAAACGGCCGCGACATTGATGATTATTTCGGCCTTGAAACACTCAAATACATCGTGCGCCAGCCTCTGGCTGCCACTGAAACAACCGGCAAAGTTGACATAAGCTGCACAGTCAAAGGCGGCGGCGTAACAGGCCAAGCCGGCGCAATCCGCCACGGCATCTCACGCGCTTTGCTTCTCGTCGATGAGTCATACAGGCCAATTCTCAAAGAGAAGGGCTTTTTGACCCGCGACCCACGCATGAAGGAACGTAAAAAATACGGCCTCAAAGCAGCCCGTAGAGCCCCTCAATTCTCAAAGAGATAATAAATCTAATCCGTACAAATCCGCAATTGCCAAACCCCCAAAAACACGAGTTTTTGGGGGTTTTTCACGTTTTAGAGCCTTTTCTTCTGTTGCACCACTGCATTACAGCTGCGTACTGCAATTGCACTATTGCGCCACGGCTGCACCTATTGCATTTGCTGCACTATTGCAGCTTCTAATCCCGAAGCACAAAATCGCCAAGGTTATCCGGAAGCGTGACAGTCACATCATCACCCACTGCCAGAATTTCTATTTCTAAGCTAAGTGGCGCCGTAATTGTCAAGATACCCGCCGGAACCGCCATCCGCATTGATGTAGCGAGTCTCACTAAGTTGCCGCCGGCATCGGTATAATATCTCAGGCGCACATTTGAAATGGATATATCCGCACCTCCCAAAAAACCTAGTTCCGGCATATCCAGACCCACAACTCCAACTATTGTCATAACCATATCCATGGCGGTATTCATAAAGCTATCGGCAAAATATCTGGTGAAAACAGTGCGCCCGCCTTGGGTTGTCCTTGTAGCATCCGTTACGAAATACGAAGCATTTAGCGCAAAACCATCCATAGCGGAAAAGCCCAAAAGCCCCTCCATATTTATATCCGAAAGCTCGGCATCCAGCCTAACCTTTGTTCTTTCGCCCTCTGACTGCGTATAGAGATATCCTCCCGATACAAAGCTTTGGATGACTCTTTCTTCGTTGAGCACCCTCGTCCGCATGTCAATTTCAGCCACAACATCATCATCGTCAACAATAACGCTCACTTCGCCTCTGGCAGATACTGAACCCAGCAGCCCCATGTTCACAGCCATTGCAACATCCGCTGTAAATCTTGTTTTATCCGCAAGAGAGTTCTCTATGCGCACAATTTCTTCAAACAGGGCAAACCGCGCAAGCAGAGGAGCTGCGGCTCCCGCCGTAAC
>WQRL01000086.1 GCA_009786775.1 Oscillospiraceae bacterium | reverse complement strand
CTATTCATACGACAAGGAATATACCGACAAGCATTGCAACCCTTGGGTGATAAAAGTCCGTGGCAGCGAATTCCGCGCCCCTGACAAGGTGACCATCTCGCCCTTCGGCCTCGGCTACAAGGCGCGCGTCTATTCTAAAAACCGTGTGCGGTACCCGCTCAAGCGCATCGACTGGGATCCTAAAGGCGAGCGCAACCCGCAAAACAGGGGCAAGTCGCCATATGTGCGCATTTCGTGGGATGAAGCAGCGCAGATTGTCGCCGATGAGCTAGTGCGCATAAAAGAAACTTACGGCCCTGAGGCTGTGCTCTGTCAGGCTGACATGCACGGCGAAGGCAAACATGCCGCACCCAGCCACGGCTGCCCGAACAGGCTGCTGGCTCTTATGGGCGGCTACACGCTCCAGATGCGCAACAAAGACAGTTGGGAAGGCTGGTATTGGGGAGCTAAGCACGTCTGGGGCTGTGAGCCTGTAGGCGAGATGATGCCCATGACCAACCTATATCCCGACATTGCTGAGCACTCTGAGCTCCTTTTGTTTTGGGGCTGCGACCCTGAAACCACCCCTTTGGGTGTTGTCGGACAGCTTCCCAGCAGGCTCTGTTACTGGTTTACTCAACTGGGGCTTAAAAGCGTTTACGTCTGTCCAGACCTCAACTATGGTGCAGCTGTACATGCGGACAAGTGGATTCCCGTCTTGCCGAACACCGATGCAGCACTGCAACTGGCCATCGCCTACACATGGATAACCGAAGACACTTACAAAAAAGAATATGTAAAGACACATGCTTATGGCTTTGACAAGTTCGAGGACTATGTCCTGGGGCGTGAGGATGGCATCCCCAAAACCCCGGAGTGGGCAAGCGAAAAATGCGGAGTGAAGGAGTGGACCATCAAGGCTCTCGCCCGCGACTGGGCCAACAAAATAACCAGCATACTCCACGGAAACGGCGGCAGCTTCATAAGGGGGCCGTATTCCTCAGAGCCTGCCCGTCTTGAGGCTATGCTCCTTGCAATGCAAGGGCTCGGCAGCCCAGGTGTACACCAGGCGAAACTCATAGAATTTAACATGTGGAATACCGATTTCCCACTTCCGTATCAAGGGGACTGGATTCCCGCTGTACCACATATAGCCGATCCTCTCCGGCCTGTGGACGGGGATGTTTCCCCCGAAATAAACATGAAACGCTTTCTTCTCAGCGACGCTCAAAAAAAGCGGGCTCCTGAGCTCATTGAGTTATTTAAGGAGCTTCCCGCTCCCAAACAGTTTATCCCGCGCACCCTTATCCACAAAGCCATTTTGGAAGAGCAGATAGAGTGGTACGGTATGCAGTGCTTTTCCTCAAGCCAAATCCCCAAGGAGGGCAACTTCCGCGTCCCTACCTCAGAATATCAATTTGAAAAAATGGTATTCCCCCGCCCCGGGCTCTCCCGGCTGCACATGATTTGGACTGATGCGCCCTGTCAGACCACCTGCTGGAATGACGGCAATTTGATGATTAAAGCCTTCCAGAGCGAGGATATCGAGTGCATTGTGGCACAGCATCCCTGGCTTGAAAACGACTGCTGCTTTGCGGATATAATTTTCCCAGTGGCGACAAAGTTTGAGATGAGCGACATCGGCAACGACCTGTCCAGCGGAGCCTTTACCTCCATCTACTTAGAACATCCGAGCTGCCCCCCCGTAGGTGAGTCCCTGTCTGATTTTGATGTCTGCGCGAAGGTCGCCGAGAAGCTCGGCGATGACTATCACAAGGCATATACAGGAAATCTCACAGAGGATGAGCGGGTGCGGTTCTTCTATAAAGCCACAGGCTGTGAGGATAGTATGTCCTGGGAGGAATTTCAAAAGCGCAAAATTTTTGTTGTACCCTGCAAGGAGAACGCAATTGACCTGCCGCCCGGACTGCGGAAATTCTACGAAGACCCCGAGGGCAACCCGCTCTCAACCCCCACGGGCAAGCTGGAATTTTCATCAACTGCAATAGAGAAGCACATGCCCCACGACCCTGAGCGCGGCCCTGTGCCCAAGTGGATTGAGAAGAGCGAGAGCCACGATGAGAGGCTATCCTCCGAGAGGGCATCTGACTATCCCCTTCTATGTATGTCCAACCACGGCAGATGGCGCATGCACGCCCAGTGCGACGACATAATATGGAACAGGGAAGTTGAAACCATGAAAATCCGTGCCAAGGACGGATATCAGTACGAGCCTTGCTGGCTGCACCCCTCAGAGGCTCATAGCCGCGGCATTGAGCACGGGGATATAGTAAAGGTCTTCAACGAGCGGGGAATTGTGCTGTGCGCCGCATATGTTACCGAGCGGCTCATTCCCAAAGTCTGTTACATTGACCACGGTGCGCGTGTCGATACTATCATACCCGGCCTTCTCGACCGTGGCGGAGCTATAAACTTAATCACTCCGACATCCCAGACATCGAAAAACTGTACAGGCATGGCGACCTCCGGTTTTCTCGCTGAAGTTGCAAAGGTTTCCGATGAGGAGATGGCCCACTGGAAAGAAAACTATCCCGAGGCCTTTGCAAGGAAAATTGACTATGCGGCAGGCGTGTGCCTGGACGGATGGCTGGTAAATCCTTAGAGCCGGACAGCTTTGCTTTTTTGCTTTTTGCTTTTTTAAGATTATCGGAAGGAAGGTTCTTTTTATGGGCAAAGTCTTTACAATTGATGTTTCTAAGTGCAATGGCTGCTTTAATTGCCAACTGGCCTGCAAGGATGAGCATGTGGGCAACGACTGGACTCCGTACGCAAAGCCCCAGCCGGAGATTGGCCAGTTCTGGATGAAGCTGCAAGAAAACACCGGCGGCACTATTCCCAAGGTGAGGATTCACTATATACCTCAAATGTGCAATCACTGTGAAAAACCAGCATGTGCGGCAGTCTGCCCCTTTGAGGCAAACTACCGCCGCAGTGATGGCTTTGTAATTTTAGACCCTGAAAAATGCGGCGGCTGCCAGTCCTGCCGCAAAGCCTGCCCTTATGGCGCTGTGTATTACAATGAGGAGCTAAACATTTGCCAGAAATGCACCGGCTGTGCGCATCTTCTCGACAATGGTTACCCCCTGCCCCGCTGTGTTGAGGCCTGCCCCACGGAGGCTCTACAGCTTGGAGAAGAAGAGGACATGCAGGACTTCATTATCGGAGCTACTGTGCGTATGCCTCAGACAGGCCAGCGGCCCAGGGTCTTTTACCGCAACATACCCGGAAAGTTCATCGCAGGCACGGTCTATGACCCCGATGAAAAGGAAGTCATCACCGGCGCCCGCTGCCGCGCCACAAATGGCGGCAAGACCGTTGAGGTTTCGACTGATGAATACGGCGACTTCTGGTTTAACGACTTGGCCATGGGCATATATGATGTCGTAATTGAGGCCAAAGGCTATGACTACAAGACATTTGAGGCTATAAACGCCCAAGCTGATGTAAATCTCGGCGACATTCCCTTAACAAAAGCTACAAAACCCGACAGGTAGCCTCTAGTATTTAGCTATATTAACTATTGTGAAGACTCCGCCGTTTTGATATACTGTCGAAATACGGTAATTTTTCGGGAAGGGTGGGGGTTTCAAAAATGCGGTTTAGCAACTGGACAGTTGGCGAATTTGACAGGGATACTGCTGTGGGTTTCTGTAGGCATGGCCTAAACCCGCTCGTTTCTGTTTTTCTTGCCTCAAGAGGCACTGAACATATAGATGATGCACATGATATGCTAGGCGCTACCCCCGCAACGCTCCACGACCCCCTTCTCATGAAGGACATGGACAAGGCTGTCGCCAGAATCCGTAAGGCCGTGGATGGCGGTGAGCGCATAGCTATTTATGGCGACTATGATGTGGATGGCATGACTTCCAGCGTTGTGCTGGCGCGCTGGCTGGAAACTCAAAATGCCGATTACGAAATATATATCCCCGGCAGGCTCGGAGAGGGCTACGGCCTTAACGTGTCCGCCATTGAGGCCCTAAACCTCAGAGGTATCAGGCTCATAATAACCGTCGATTGCGGCATCACTGCGATTGAAGAGGCTCTTTACGCCAAAGAGCTGGGCATCAGTCTCATAGTCACTGACCACCACGAGTGCAGGGATGAGTTTCCTGATGCAGACGCAGTAATTGACCCCAAGCGCCATGATTGCGGATACCCCAACAAGGTTCTCGCAGGTGTCGGTGTCGCATTCAAGCTGGTTTGTGCCTTGGAAAATGATTTTAGTTCGGATGATATTTTCGAAAAATACGGCGACTTGGTTGCAGTGGGCACCGTGGCCGATGTTATGCCTGTGGTGGGCGAAAACAGGGAGCTTATAAAGCGCGGGCTCTTCGTCCTCAATGAATCGCCGCGCCCCGGCTTTCAAAAGCTCTTAAACGAAGTCAGCGTCTTGCCCGGCAAAGTCACAGCGCAGACTGTCGGGTTTACCCTCGCCCCCCGGCTCAACGCCGCCGGCAGGATGGGGAAAACCAACATTTCACTGGATCTTTTGATGACCAACTGTAGCGTAATCGCCAAGGACTTGGCCGGACAGCTATGTGAGCTAAATACACGCAGGCGCGAACTTGAAACAGAGATTTTTGAAGAGGCCACGGCGATGCTCGGCGAGTCCCACTCGCAAGGTCCCATAATCCTCTCCCACAGAGGCTGGTACCAGGGGGTCACGGGCATTGTCGCTGCAAAAATGGCCGAACGCTACCACACCCCTGCCATTATAATAAGCGTTGATGAAACAGGCATGGGGCGCGGTTCATGCCGCAGTTACGGCTCATTTGCAATATTTGATGCCCTGCGCTCATGCTGTGATATTCTCGATAACTACGGCGGTCACGAGATGGCTGCCGGACTGTCCATATCCGAGGACAATATTGAAGAGCTGCGCAGGCGCCTGTCTGAATGCTACATGGACGATGTGGGCGGAATGCAGGTTCCTGAGCTCAAACTTGATTTCGAAGTAGAAAAGCCGGAGCTTCTCACCGTTGCAAACATTCAAGCCCTGGAAAGCCTTGAGCCCTTCGGCAACGGCAACCCCTCCCCTACGCTATGCATGAAAAGGGCCGAAATCACCTCTGCGCAGTCCATAGGGGCAGGCAAGCACACCAGGCTCAGGCTTGAGAAGGCGGGCAAGAGCTTAGACTGCATATTTTTCTCGATGCCTTCAAAGGATTTAGGCGTCGGTGTCGGCTCTCTGGTCGATGCGGCTTTTGAGCCGCAAGTTAACGAGTTTAGAGGGCGTAGCAGCGTGCAGCTTAATCTTATCGACATCAGACCAAGTGGGATGTAAATCATGGATGTAGTTTTGGAGCAATACCACCATCTTGAAAACATGATACTGGAAAACCATCCGGGCGCCGATGTCAGCCGCATACGGGCTGCTTTCGATTTTGCAAGGGAGTCCCACGGCACCCAGATGCGCAAGGATGGCACGGAGTATATCACACACCCTCTCGCCTCTGCCGAAATAATCGCAGAAATCGGCTTAGACGAGGATTCGCTTTGCGCTGCCCTTCTCCATGACTGCATCGAAGATACCGATGTCACATTTGAGGATATCAAAAAGAAGTTCGGCGAGGATGTCGCCAAAATAGTTGATGGCGTCACAAAACTCTCAAGGGTGCAGTATACGAGCAAGGAAGAAGAGCAGATGGACAATCTGCGCAAAATGCTCATCGCAATGGCGCAGGATATAAGGGTTATCCTCATCAAAATCGCCGACAGGCTTCACAACATGCGGACTATGGAGTATGTCGCAGAAGTGAAGCAGCGCGAAAAAGCCCTTGAAACAATGGAGATGTACGCCCCCATAGCCCACAGGCTTGGTATGCAAAAGGTCAAGTGGGAACTTGAGGATTTGTCCATCCAGTATCTAGACCCCATCGGCTGCAAGGAAATTCTGTCAGCTCTCGCTCTGCGCCAAGTGGAAGATGAGAGTTTCTTCAAGAAGGTTCAGACCAGAATCACCGAGCGTCTGGGCGAACACGGCATTGAGTGCGCCGTCAACGGGCGTATCAAGCATCTATACAGCATTTACCGCAAAATGTACGGGGATAATAAAGTTCTCTCTGAGGTTTTAGATCTTTACGCATTTCGCGTAATCGTCAACGACATCGCCGACTGCTATAATGTTCTCGGCTATATTCACGAGATGTACCGCCCGATACCGGGTGCTTTTAAGGATTATATCGGCACTCCCAAAGCCAACATGTACCAGAGTCTGCACACCACCGTCATAGGCAGCGAGGGTTTGCCTTTCGAGGTGCAGATACGCACTTGGGAAATGCACCAGACAGCCGAGTACGGCATTGCCGCGCACTGGAAATATAAAGAGGGCAAGGGCGGCAAGGTCGCCGATGAAGAGAAGTTTGCATGGGTCAGAAGGCTCCTTGAATCCCAGCAGGACAGTGATGCCCAGGACTTCTTGCAGGCCCTTAAAATCGACATGTTCGCCGATGAGGTATTTGTATTCACCCCCGGCGGTGATGTCGTAAATCTCCCGGCGGGCTCCACGCCCATAGACTTTGCCTATAGTATCCACTCCGCCGTCGGCAACAAGATGACCGGCGCCATAGTTAACGGGAGGCTGGTTCCATACACACACATCCTCCAAAACGGAGATATTGTCAAAATCCACACCTCAAACTCCGCAAAGGGGCCGAGCCGCGACTGGCTTGATATCATTAGAAGCTCTGAGGCGCGCAACAAAATCCGCCAGTGGTTTAAGAAAGAGAAGCGGGAAGAAAACATTGTCCACGGCAAAATGTCTTTTGAGGCTGAGCTGCGCCATCAAAATATCCAGCTTGGTGATGCCACAAGCGAAGATGTTCTCTCCAAAATCCTCACACGCACTTCGTTTAATTCACTTGAAGATCTCTACGCGGGCATAGGCTACGGCGGCATTTCAGCCCAGAAGGTCGTGAACAAAATCCGCGACTATCTGCGCGCTCAAGAGAAGGAGAAAAACAAGAAAAAAGACACTCTCCTGACCAAAATCGAGAAAAAAGATATGCCCAAAAGCAAGAGTGTGCAAGGCGTTTCGGTTGAAGGGCTGGACAACTGCCTGGTAAAATTTGCCAAATGCTGCACCCCTGTGCCGGGCGATCCAATAATAGGGTTTATAACCCGCGGTTTCGGTGTTTCTGTCCACAGAAAGGACTGCCTAAACTACCTCAAAGCTCAA
>WQRL01000085.1 GCA_009786775.1 Oscillospiraceae bacterium | reverse complement strand
TTTTATCCGCTTCTGATGCTTTTAGTATAACTCACTTTGACGAATTTGTCTGCTTTTTCATACTGTTGATGGTTTTTCCGCAGAGCCTATTTATTCCCAAAGGGGTATTGAATGTAGGAGATAGGAGGGATATGGCTGTCGGGTGGTATGTAGAGGTTCATACATGTATGAATCTAGGATAGGAACAGGATTCGTCAGAAATAGTGTGATTTTTAGGAAAAATTACCTTGAAAAACAGACGAATAATTGATATATTATACATTGAGGTGGTTGAAAATGTATAGGAAAATATCAAATGACCTTTTGAGCTGGAAAAATTCGCCATATAGGAAACCTCTAATATTACAGGGGGCGAGGCAAGTGGGTAAGACATATTCTGTCTTAGAATTTGCCGATGAGCATTATGATCAAGTAGCGTATGTAAATTTTGAATATGCTGAGGATGCGAGGAAAATTTTTGATTCAAACTTAGAGCCGGCAAACCTAATACCTGCGCTTGAAGTATACACGAAGAAAAACATTGCCAAGGAGCGCACATTAATATTTTTTGACGAAATTCAACGGTGCCCACAAGCGCTTACATCATTAAAATACTTTTGTGAATTTGCTCCGGAATATCATGTTATTGCCGCAGGCAGCCTGCTCGGTGTTGCAGTGAGCAGGGAGCAATACTCGTTTCCTGTCGGAAAGGTTTATAGACTGACTCAATATCCGATGGATTTTGAAGAGTTTCTAACTGCGGCTGCAAGCAGTGAAGTTGATGCTGAGTTTCCTGCGATGATAGCCAGCCATTTTAAGACAAATGCACCTATGCAGCCATACTACCACAGTCACCTGTTGGAGAAGTACCGCCAATACTTGGTGGTAGGAGGGATGCCGGAGTGCGTAATGAAATTTGCTCAAACCGGAAACTATGAGCTAATTCGCAACACCCAAAATTTAATTCTCAATGATTATCTTGATGACATGAGCAAGTATAATACTGCCAATGAAATCAAGAAAACCAGGCTGGCGTATAGCAGTGTAACAACTCAATTGTCCAAGAAAAATACAAGGTTTCAATATAAACTTGTTAAGTCAGGCGGAAGGGCGTCTGAGTTTGAAAATGCTATTGAGTGGCTGACTCTATCGGGCATTGTCAGCAGGGTGTTCTGCGTAGACACGATAAAAAAGCCTTTGGAAAATTACAAGAATATCGACAAATTCAAAATATTTTTTTCCGATGTAGGATTGCTTTGCGCAAGAAATAATATATTGGCTAACGAAATTATTTATGGGTTGGACAGCCTTAATGACTTCAAGGGGGGGATGACGGAGAACTATGTCTGCACTCAGCTAATTAGGAATGGTCATATTTGCTACTCTTGGCAAAGTGATGGCGAAGCTGAGCTGGATTTTGTGATTAACAGGGAAGGCGGAATTATCCCCATTGAAGTCAAATCAGCAGAAAATGCAAAGGCCAAGAGCCTTAGAACATATATGCAAAGGTATAAACCTGACTATGCGATAAAAATTTCAACCAATAATTTTGGCTTTGAAAATGACATAAAGACAATTCCGCTCTATGCTGCGTTTTGTTTGTAAGGCACATGAGCGCAACAAGAGGTGCAGTCAGCTAGCCTCAATAATCAAGATTGGAGTAGCCTAGAGTATACTGATACGCTCTAGGCTGCTTTTTGCGGAAAGTAAAAATACCTTGTTAATATGTTTCTGAAGCAAGCGTACTGGCGCATATGTCCGGCAAAGCTGAAAATTATTGACAATACAGCCGTTTTCATATAGAATTTCAACACGTGAGGCAATCAAATTTCTCACGGTACAGGAGGGTCTTAATGCTTATAAATACAGAAAAGACGATGGACAAAATCACAGCGCTATGCAAAGGGCGCGGTTTTGTGTTCGCGGGAAGTGAAATTTACGGTGGGCTGGCCAACTCATGGGACTACGGACCGCTGGGGGTGGAGCTGAAAAACAACGTCAAGAAGGCTTGGTGGCAGAAGTTTGTTCAAGAGAATCCTCACAATGTAGGACAGGATTCTGCTATTTTGATGAACCCCAAGGTCTGGGAAGCCTCGGGGCATGTGGCGACTTTTAATGATCCGCTTATTGACTGCAAGAGCTGCAAAATGCGGCACCGCGCAGATAAGCTGGTGGAGGAATGGCACCATGAGAACGGTATCACAGCTATAAATGTAGAGTCGATGGACGATGAAGCTCTTATTGGATATATCCGTGAAAAAGCCATCCCATGTCCCCATTGCGAAAAGTCTGACTTTACCGATATCAGAAAATTTAATCTTATGTTCAAGACTTTCCAAGGTGTGAACGAGGACACTGCGGCGCAAATTTATCTAAGGCCGGAAACGGCACAGGGTATTTTTGTGCAGTTTAAGAATGTGCAGAGGACCACCCGCCGCAAAATTCCATTCGGAATTTGCCAAATAGGCAAATCCTTCCGTAATGAGATAACTCCGGGTAACTTTATTTTCCGCACAAGGGAATTTGAGCAACTGGAGCTGGAGTTTTTCTGCAAGCCGGGCACAGACTTGGAGTGGTTTGACTACTGGAGAACTTTCTGCAAGGATTGGCTGCTGTCTTTGGGTATGCGCGAGGAGAGCATTAAGCTGCGCGACCACGAGGAGGAAGAACTTTCCCATTATTCTAACGCCACTACCGACTTTGAGTTTCTGTTCCCCTTCGGCTGGGGTGAGCTATGGGGTGTAGCCGACCGTACCGATTTCGACCTCAAGGCGCATCAGGAGCACTCGGGAGAGAATATGGAATATTTCGATCAAGAGTCCGGAGAGAAGTATATCCCCTATGTTATTGAGCCATCGCTGGGTGTCGACCGCATGCTTCTGGCGTTTCTCATTGATGCTTATGACGAGGAAGTTGTGGATGCTGAGAAAAATGATACCCGCATTGTACTGCGCTTGCATCCCGCGCTTGCGCCTTACAAGTGTGCTGTTTTGCCGCTTTCAAAGAAGCTCTCGGAGGGGGCGGAGGAAATTTGCCGCAATCTCAGCAAGAAGTTTATGACAGATTATGATGAGGCAGGTTCAATAGGCAAGAGATACAGGCGGCAGGATGAAATAGGCACGCCGTACTGCATAACTTACGATTTCGATTCACAGGAAGATAACAGCGTCACAGTACGCAACAGGGACACAATGGAGCAAGAGCGCATTAAAATTGATGACCTTGAAGCGTATTTGGCTGAAAAAATGGTTTTTTAAGAGGTGAAATAATGGATTTAATCAAAGAAACAAAGGATCTGGGAGTTATAGCCGAAACAATACGGCTGCTGACACTTGAGACCCTCGGCAATCTCGGGTTTGGCCATGTGGGCGGGGCTATGTCTATAGTGGAAACGCTTGCGGTGCTCTATAGCGGCGAACTCAAATGTGACCCCTCGAACCCCGGCTGGGAGCAGAGGGACAGGCTTGTAATGTCCAAGGGTCACGCAGGGCCGGCATTATATGCCACACTTGCTCTGAGAGGTTACTTCCCGAAAGAAATGCTCGTTGAGCTAAATCAAGGCGGCGGCAGGCTTCCCAGCCACTGCGACATGAACAAGACCCCAGGTGTCGATATGACAACAGGTTCCTTAGGGCAGGGCATCTCATCAGCCATCGGCATAGCGCTGGGGGCAAGGCTCAACAAGGCGGATAACACCACTTACCTGGTGATGGGTGATGGAGAGCTGGATGAGGGCCAAGTCTGGGAGGGCGTAATGTTTGCATCCCACCACAAACTGGGCGGTTTGATTGCATTTGTGGACTGGAACAAGCAGCAACTGGATGGTTACACGGAAGATGTTATGAAGCTGGGCAACATTGAAGATAAATTCAAGTCGTTCGGCTGGCAAGCTGTCACAGTAAACGGCCATGATCCGAAGGCTATTAAAGCTGCGGTAGAGGCTGCCAAGGCTATAAAAGATGTGCCGAGCGCAATTATACTCGACACGAAAAAAGGCTACGGCTGCAACTTCGCCGAAGATGTGGAAGCAAACCACCACATGAACTTCACAAAAGAGCAGATGGATGGGGCCATTGAAGTACAGAAGAAGCGGCTCGAAGAAGCGAAACAGGCCGCAAATAACGGGAAGGGGGTGTAGAGATGTTTACAATTAAAGAAACTTTTGAAAAAACCCCTAACATGATGCGTGAAGTATACTGTGATACGCTGATGGCAATGGCAAAGGATAATGAAGATATAGTTGTGCTGGACTCTGACCTTATAAGCTCCTCAGGAATGAAGCCGTTTTTTAAGGCTTATCCGGATAGAGCCATTCAGTGCGGTGTCGCTGAGGCCAATATGATTGGCATAGCCTCAGGCCTGTCCGCTATGGGCAAGGTTCCGTTCGCCCACTCATTCGGCTGTTTTGCATCCCGCAGAGTTGTGGACCAAATAATGATTTCGGCAGCCTATGCGCAGCAAAATGTACGTATTTTAGGTACAGACCCTGGTGTGACTGCGGCTTATAACGGCGGTACTCATATGCCTTTTGAGGATATGGGTGTGCTCCGCTCAATCCCGGAAATAACTCTTATTGAATTTACCGACCCTGTGATGGTTGAAAATATTGTAAGGCAGCTTGCGGGGCTGCGCGGGGTCTATTACCTCAGAATGGCGAGAAAGAATGTTATCGGCATTTATGGGGAGGGCTCAACATTTGACATTGGCAAGGCCAATATGCTGGCAGACGGCAAGGATGTTTCCATAATAGCCAGTGGAATAATGGTAGCTGAGGCACTCAAGGCGGCTGACTTGCTCAAAGCTGACGGCGTATCGGCAAGGGTTGTGGATATGTTCACATGGAAGCCGGTTGACGCTGAGATGGTGGAGCATTGTGCGAAAACTACAGGCGCGATTGTAACTGCCGAAAATCACAATATAATTGGCGGGCTCGGCTCTGCTGTGGCAGAGGCCGCAGTGCAGAAGTGCCCTGTGCCGGTTGAAATGGTAGGTGTAAAGGATAGATTTGGCCAAGTGGGAACCGAGGATTTCCTCAGAGCCGAGTATAACCTGACTGCCGCAGCCATTGTTGAGGCTGCTAAGAAGGCTATTTCCAGGAAATAATCGCGTTGTAACTAGGCACTTGACGGGACGCACGCTCATCTTGCTTCGGTCAGTTCCGGCATAAAGCCGGAATTCCCTCAGAAAGCTGAGCGCACGTCCCGTCAAGTGCCTGTTGTGCCGCCTGTGTCCGGCTGGCCTGTGAACGCGGAAAACTGCCGTCCGAAATTTCAAAAAAATTTTCAATGGGGCTAGGCAAGCTGAAGTAAATATGATATCATTGCCGTAAATACCAAGGGCAAAAGAGAAACTAGGTTGAATGCTAGAATGGGAGTTGAAAATTTATGGATATTCTGAAAAGACTAAGTGATTGCGGCATAGTCCCCGTTGTTGTTATGGACAAGGTGGAAAATGCGGTGCCGGCAGCGAAAGCACTCCTCTCTGGAGGCATTGATGTAATGGAAATTACGCTGCGCACGAAGGCCGGGCTGGAGTCAATCAGGCAGGTTGCAGCCAATTGTCCGGAGGTTCTGGTAGGTGCCGGGACTGTGGTGACGCTGGAACAGTGTAAGGAAGTTGTGGATGCTGGGGCTAAGTTTATTGTGGCTCCGGGGTTTAATAAAGAAATGGTGGCGTGGTGTGTAGAAAACAATGTTTCTGTGACCCCGGGCTGCGTAACTCCGACTGAGATTACAGAAGCGATTTTGCTTGGCCTTAAGGTAGTGAAGTTTTTCCCGGCAAATGTATACGGCGGGCTGCCTGCGATGACGGCTCTGGCGGGGCCTTTTGGCGATGTTAAGTTTATTCCGACAGGCGGTATTTCAGATAAAAATTTAGCAGAGTATGCTGCGGCGCCATTTGTCCATGCTGTGGGCGGAAGCTGGATGTGTACCAAAGAAGACATCGCGGCGGGAAATTTTGACAAGATTACGCAGCTCGCTTCAGTTGCAACGGGCATATGGAAAGCCGGGAGATAGCCGAAGCGGGCTCAACACAATAGTTATGCGGGGTTATATCAGTCTAATGCCCCTTTCAAAATCAGACGAAATACAAGGAGATTGCACATGAAGTATTTGACATTTGGAGAAATAATGATGAGGCTCAAAGCACCGGGCGTTGAACGCTTTTTGCAGAGCCCTGTACTGGAGGCTACATTTGGCGGAGGCGAAGCCAATGTGGCGGTTTCACTGGCGAATTTCGGTTTGGATGCCGCTTTCTTGACAGTGCTGCCCAATAATAATCTCGCCAATATTTGTATAGGTGAGCTGCGCCGCTTCAATGTGGATACGAGCAGGGTTCAGAGAGGCTCAGGCCGCCTGGGTATCTACTTTTTGGAAGCGGGAGCAAACCAACTGCCGAGCAAGGTTATATATGACCGGGAGGGTTCTTCAATTGCAGTGGCGAAGCCGGGTGATATAGATTGGGAAACCGCACTTGAAGGCGCAGGGTGGTTTCACATCACAGGCATCACCCCGGCTATAAGCGAAACAGCAATGGCGCTGTCAATGGAAGCTGTTTCTGAGGCCAAAAAACGGGGCATAACTGTATCATGTGACCTCAACTACCGCAAGAATCTCTGGAAATACGGCAAAACTGCTGTCGAAGTTATGTCAGAGCTTGTAAAGTATGTGGATGTGGCCATAGCCAACGAGGAAGATGTTCAAAAATGCCTTGGGATTACAGCCGATGTGACAGTTGAACATGGGGAGTTGGACCGCGGCTTGTATGAAAATCTCTCAAATGAAGTTTTGGCAAAATATCCGGACATGAAGCTCATTGCTATAACATTGCGCGAGAGCAAGAGTGCAGATTCTAACGGCTGGGCGGCATGCCTAAATGACCGGAAGGAATTTATAGTGAGCAAGCACTATGAAATAAGTGACATAGTAGACCGCGTTGGTGGCGGGGATTCCTTTTCAGGCGGCTTGATTTATGGCTTAAATAGCTATCCGTCACACCAGGAAGCTCTGGAATATGCAGTTGCAGCCAGTTGCCTAAAGCATTCCGTGAGCGGCGACTTCAACCGGGTCAGCGTGGACGATGTTGAAAAACTTATGCAAGGCGACGGCAGCGGCCGCGTCGTGCGCTAGTAAACAAATCTGCCCCGGGCGGTGCGGCAGCGCACGGGCCGGGGGAATAAGAACTGAAGATGCAAAAAAACGCGGGCGGCCATTGGCCGCCCGTTTGCA